>JANLST010000173.1:0-4658 GCA_031362505.1 Sphingomonadales bacterium | reverse complement strand
GCTTGGCCACTGCGGACTCGCATAGGGCGAAATTCTGGTTGTGCGCACAATCAAAAGGATATGTTTTGAGCGTCGCCCGGCATCTGCGCGTCCAAACTTCATCTGTGAACGGTCCACGAGACCGTTCACCCGATTGCCCTGCATATACCCCTTAGGGCGCTTGACACAACCAAAATACCAATATATTGGTTTCGCATGGTTAAGTGAAATGAGCCACCGCAGAGCAACATAGAAACAAACTGCGAAATGCGGAAGCTAGACCTTGGGGAGGAGTGCTGCGCGATGGCGGAAAGCGCCACCAGAGTATCGCCGTCTTGGGGGTTGACGCGGCGTGGCTCCGGCTTTACCTCGCGCGAGTTCCTTCTCGTGATCATCAATCTGCTCATCTTCGCCGGTCTGGGCTTCCTCCGCCCCAACGCTTTCTTGAGTTGGACGAATATCAAGGCCGTGCTGTCGTTGATGTCATACGATTTACTTCTGGCCGTCGGCATGACCATGGTGCTGATCGTACGCGGTCTCGATCTGTCGGTTGGCTCGGTTCTCGCGCTGACGTCGGTCGTCATGGCGCTTCTCATGCGCGACGGCTTTCCGGTGGTGCCCGCCCTTCTTGTCGGTCTGCTGCTTGCGCTATTTTGCGGGTTGATAAATGGCTTGCTGATCGTCAAAGCGGGAATACTACCCTTCCTCGCCACGCTCGGCATGATGTCGATCGCAAGAGGTTTTGCCACCGTCCTAACGACTGGCCAGTACATCTCGTTTCCACAGGCCGAAAGATGGTTCACACGGTTTGGACGGTTCGAGTTCCGCATTCCCGTCGGCTCGATGGTCTACGGACTTCCGCTGCCACTCCTGATCACGCTCGCCGTCATTACCGTGTTCGGACTCCTGTTGCTGTTCTGGACCCCGCTGCGCCAGGCCTTCTATGTCGGCGAGAGCCCCGAAGCCGCGCAACTCTCCGGTATCAACGTCGTACGTTTGACGATCGCGGCATATGTGATCTCGGCGTTGTTCGTCTGGCTCGCGGCCGTCCTCATGACCTCGGCCAACAAGATCGGCTATGCGAACTACGGGATTGGCTCGGAGCTTAGGGCGCTCGCGGCAGCTGTCGTCGGCGGTGCGAGCATGGCGGGCGGCACTGGCAGCATTCTAGGCACTTTTCTCGGCGTGCTCATGCTGGCGCTGATCGGCAACGGCTTCGTACTGTTGAACGGCAATCCGAACTGGCAGCAAGCCACAATCGGCATCGTCCTCATCGCCGCGGTCGGTTTCGACGCGCTGCGCACCTTCCGGCAGCGGAGATAGACGATGCTCGCGGCCACCAACATCTCGAAGAGTTTTTTCGGAAACATGGTGTTGGATTCGGTGAACTTCGATGTGCGCGCGGGCGAGGTGCATGCGCTCATCGGTGAGAACGGCGCCGGAAAGTCGACACTGGTCAACATCATCGCCGGCATCCATCAACGCGACAGCGGCACAGTTACGTTCGGCGGCGAAGTTGTGAATTTCACCCATCCACTGGAGGCGATGCGGGCGGGCATCAGCGTCGTGCACCAGGAGCTCAGCCTCGTGCCCAACGCCACGGTGGCGGAGAACATCTATCTGCGGCGCGAGAAGACGAATGCCCTGGGCTTCAATGACTGGGCGGCAATGAACCGAGCCGCTGAGGCAGTCTTCAACCGTATCGGCATCGATATCGACCCTCGAGCACTGGCAGGCAGTTTGAGCGTCGGAATGCAGCAGCTCGTCGAAGTGGCGAAAGCGATCGCTCTCGACGCCAAGCTGATCATCATGGACGAGCCCACATCGTCATTGTCGGAGAAGGAAATCGGTGAGCTCTTTGCGGTGGTCAAAGATTTGAAGGCCCAAGGCCTCGGCATCGTCTTCATCTCCCATAAGCTATCCGAGCTCTTCGCCATCTCCGATCGCATCACCGTTCTCCGCGACGGCCAGCACATCGCGACCAACGCGACATCCGAGGTCACGGCGGAAGATGTCATCAGGATGATGGTTGGTCGCCATCTGGGCGATTTGTATCCGCCGCGCGCGTCGTCGATCGGCGAAACAGTATTTGCGTGCCGCGATCTCTCGCGGTTCGGTGCGGTCCGCGATGTGAATTTTCATGTAAGACGTGGTGAAATTCTGGGTCTGGCGGGACTCGTGGGATCCGGCCGCACAGAGGCGATGCGGGCGGTGGTGAACGCCGACGTACGTTCCTCGGGTGTATTCGAACTTGAAGGGCAAGCCGTTGATCTGCGCGATCCAGCCGAAGCGCTGTCCAGGGGCGTCGTCTATCTGTCCGAAGACCGGAGAGGCAGCGGGCTATTTCTCTCATTCTCGATCGCGCAAAATATCGGCGCATCGACACTTGGGCGCTATACTGGACCATTAGGCGTCTTCAGACTTTCTGCACTGCGTGCCCGCGCGCGGCAGTTCATCGAACGGATGGACATAAGGCCGGCGCAGGAGAACGCCCGGGTGGCGGACTTGTCGGGTGGCAACCAGCAGAGGGTATTGCTCTCCAAGGCCCTCGATGCGAAACCAAAAATTCTGATCGTCGACGAACCGACTCGCGGCGTTGATGTCGGCGCCAAGTCGTTAATTCATGCGCGGCTGCGCGAACTTGCCGAAACCGGAATAGGCGTCGTCGTCGTCTCATCCGAGATGCCGGAAGTGATCGGAATGAGCGACCGTATTCTCGTGTTCCGCAATGGCGGGATTGCGGCGGAACTCGATAACCATAGAGGTCAGGTCGCACAAGAGGCGATCATGACCCATGCAATGCATCACTGAGGGCGCGGAATGGCCATGCGATCCAAAACCTCCAACAGCAACTTAGAATTTGTCCAGCATGCCGGACTCGCTATCATCACTCTTGCCGTACTCATCGGTGTTCATGCGGTTTTCGGCAACGTTTTGACGGCTGCCAACCTGGAAGTCCTGGCGATGAACCTGGTGTTTGAGGGCATCATGGCGCTGGGGATGACCTATGTCATCGTCATGGGCGGTATCGACCTGTCGGTTGCCTCCGTTTTCGCTTTCGCCGAGATCCTGGTTGCAAAGCTCATGGTCGAGGCCGGCATGCCAGTTCTGCCAGCCATCGTCATTACAATCACGGTATGCGGGTGTATTGGTGCCCTGAATGGCGTCCTCATCGTTCTGTTTCGTGTTCATCCACTCATCATCACGATGGGAACGCTGCTGACTCTGCGTGGCGTGAATCTGGCCATTACCAACGGCAGCGCGGTGTCCGGATTTCCTGAAAGCTTCCTGTTTCTAGGCCAGGGCAAGATTGTGGGCATCAACGTGCCGATCCTGTTCTTCCTGTTCGCCGCAGTTGTGCTCGGCCTTCTGCTCGCCCATCACCGGTTCTTCCGTCAACTCTATTTCATCGGCGGCAGCAACCGTGCCGCGCGTCTGTCGGGCGTCAATGTCAACCGGGTGCAAATCGTCATTTACACGCTGTCGGCCGTTCTTGCTGGCTGCGCGGGAGTCATGGCCGCCGCGAAATACGGCGCCGCCCAATGGGGGCATGGCAATCTCGCGGAACTCAAAGCAATCGCTGCCGTCGCCATCGGCGGAGCCAACATCAACGGCGGCAGCGGAACAATCGGGGGAACCGTCCTAGGAGTTATATTCTTGGCCGTCGTTCACAACGCCTTCGTAACCTCGGCGGTCAATCCGTTTTGGTACGACGTGGTGAACGGGCTGATGCTCCTCGTCGCGGTTCTTCTGAGCCGGTTCATCACGTTTCGCAACATCCGGGCATTGCTCGGGATCAAGCAGAAGAAGATGGACCAAATTCAAGCAACTCAACATGCAAAGGGAGTACTACGATGAAATTATCAAGGAGACGTTTGACAGCAGCGACCCCGGCCTTGGTATTGGCTGCGGCCACGGGAGCCCTGTCCGCACGGGCACAGGACTCGGACCAGCACTATGGTATGGTGGTGTTTCTGAAAGGATCGGAGTTCTTCAACTGGTCCTATGCCGGTTTCAAGGACGCGGCCGCGACGGTTGGAGCGACGACCGAATTGCAGGGGCCAGCCGACTGGGACGCTTCGGCTGAATCGCGCGCCGTCGATCAGCTCGTTGCGAAAAAAGTGAAGGGCATCGCGGTCACAGCGGGCGACGCGGATACGCTCGTGACGGCCATCGACGCCAGCATGAAGGCGGGTGTCCCGATCCTGACTTTCGACTCCGATTCGCCGAAGTCTAAGCGCCTGCTTTTCGTTGGTACCAACAATTACAACGCCGGGTTTGCGGCAGGCACGGCCATCGGCCAGCAAATTGGCGACAAGGCGAGGGTCGGCGTTTCCCTGATACCCGGCCTCGATTCGATCACCCATCGCTTGAATGGCTTCAAGGACGGCCTTGCGAAAGTTGCGCCAGGTGCCCAGGTCGTCACCACCGTCAATGACGAGGGCGACCTGCAGAAGGCCGAAACGGTCAACACCGCGATGTTGCAAGCCAATCCGGAAATCAACGTCATCTTCTGCGGACACGGCAATCCGGCCACGGGCGCGATGGCCGCGACCCGCAACGTGGGCCGCGACCAGGGCGACAACAAGGTCCACGTGCTCGCCTGGTCGATCGACGTGCCAATCCTGCAGAGCATCGAGGATGGCGAGTTCGTCGGCACGGTTGCGCTAAATCCCTAC
>JANLST010000144.1:0-6475 GCA_031362505.1 Sphingomonadales bacterium | reverse complement strand
GCTGCGGCAGGTGCAATTGTGATTTCAACCCTGAAGCCGGGCGATCGTTTTGAAGGAGGCATCACGGCCAGCTATGCCAATGAAAAGACAATCGAGACGAGCGCCTATATTTCGGCTCCCGTAGGCGAAAGCGCGGGCATTGTCCTGTCGGGCTATTATCGCACGACTGACGGTTTCTATCGCAACATCCTGCTCAACAAAAAGGTCGTCGACGATCAGGAAGTTGGAAGCATAGACGGACGGTTTGTTGCCAGCCTTGGCGATGCCACACAGCTTGATGTGAAAGCGCGTTATTCCAAGCTTTCCGGGGCTTCGATCAACTTCAATGCTGCATTCCATCTGCCCAATTTCGCGGCGGCCAATCCAGCATTCAATGAGGATGTGGATGATCACGCCTTTAGGTATTACAGCAACATTCGGCCGACGAATGACCAGACCAGCTTCGATGCGTCCGTCAAGCTCGATCATGATTTCGGATCGGCAAAACTGACCGCATGGGCGCTCTATTCGAACGTCAAGCAGAGCCTGACCGCCGATGGCACGTCCGCTGACTTTGCCCGATACATCTCTCCGGCACTCGGCGCTCCGACCAATCCGACGAACCTGGCAGTGCAAGGGGCCTGTTTCGCTTCTACCGCTGCGCGGACGGGTTTTCCCGTAAACCAGCCCGGCGCAATTGGGGCGATTCCGGTGCCTTTCATTTTCGCTCCTACCAATGGCTCGACCTTTGGCCCTTATAGCCCGACAACATGCGACGGCACCCAATATCAGGTTCGCAACCAAAAGGACTTCAGCGGCGAAATCCGGATCGCATCGACCGGAAACGGCCCATTGTCGTGGCAGTTAGGCGCCTATTACCTCAACATCAGCCGCTTCGTCGGGGTCAGCCTTGGCGGTGATCTGGGGTTGGGCCTGATCAAGCAGCTTTATAATGCACCCGGCTCGAATAACCCGACATCGCAGCTTTATGCCGATCGGTTCACGACCAATGTCTACGCCGGATTTGGATCAGTCGATTACGCCCCGTCACCAAAGTTCAAGGCCGGGCTGGCGTTACGATACGACATTGAAGACCGGTCCGTCTCCAATCGCGTCCCCAATGTTGCCGATCCGATCACCGGAGCGAAGATCAACCCCGGTCTGCCGCTTACCGGGCCAATTCCGGATAAGTCTAAATCCTTCAAGCAACTTGAACCCAAGCTGTCATTGAGCTTCCGGCCCAACGAACACACCAACCTCTATGCCAACTGGGGTGTCGGCTTCAAAGCAGGCGGCTTTAACAACTCGGGATCGTCGGCAACGGTCAACAGCAATTTCAACGTTCCCTCGATCGGTGCCAGTGTCGTCATCAATGATCAGTTCCGCAAGGAGCGCTCAAGCGCATTCGAGGCGGGATTCAAGGGATCGGTGCTCGACAACCGGCTGACCTTCGATCTAGCCGGCTATTATACGCGCGTCACCGACATGCAGTTCTTCGAATTTTTCGTCGGCAGCTTCGGCCTTTTGCGGGTCGTCTCGAACATTGACCGGGTCGATGTGAAAGGTGTCGAACTCAACACAACCGCCAAGATTGTGAAGGGATTTTCGGTCTTCGGCTCGTTCAATTACACCGACAGCGAAATCAAGAAGAACGCCTCGCGCACATACACGGTCGGGAACAAGTCCCCCTATACCGCGGACTATACGGTCAACCTTGGCGGACAGCTTGATGTGCCGGTCACCGACAGTATGAAGTTCAAAGTGCGTGGGGATTACCGGATCACCGGGCCCACCTGGTTCCACACGGTACAAAGCCAGACACGGGCGACCATTTTCAGCCAGCTTCTGCCGATTTCAGCGCTTGCGCTGCCCGCCTTCGTCGGGGATGCGAACTATAGCGTCGCCAAGCGCAACGCTTTTGGCGTTGTGAACCTGCGGGCCGGAATCGAAGGGGGCAATTGGCACATCACAGCCTTTGCCAACAATCTGTTCGACAAGAAATACATCAACGAAGCCATCCCGGCGATCGAATTCGGCGGATCGTTCATCTCACCCGGCGCACGACGCCTTGCCGGGGTGGAGGTTGGTTACAAGTTCTAAGCCCGAACGGGTCGCGCCCGGCCCTGACTCAGGTCAGGGCCGGATTAGAACGCCGCGAAAGCCCGGACGGGAAACGTTCCAAAACCGCTGATTTTTGGGGGCACAGCACAGAAGCGAAAACCGGTATCCGGAAGCGCGGCAAGGTTCGTCATATGCTCGACGATCGGGATGTCTGCGCCGAGCAGAATGGTGTGGATCGGTCGGGAGCGGGTGCGCGTATCATCAATATTGTAACTATCGATCCCGACCAGCGCCGCACCGCCCGCAACAAGCAGGTGCGCCGCCGCTTCGGTCAGAAAGGGATGGTTTTCAAAATAGGGTTCGGTCCTCCAGAGCCGATCCCACCCGGTATGGACCAGCACCGCCTTGCCGGTGACGTCCAGCCCGTCAAAAACCTGCGCATCAACAGCAAGCCCGTCCGCGAATGGCTGATGCACGACAATACCATCCAGTTGCGCCAACTGCGCGAGATCAAGCCCCGCAAGATCCTTTCCGTCGGCATAACGATGAAAAGGGCTGTCGAGATAGGTGCCGGTATTGGCAACCATATCGATCCGCCCAATCTGGAATGACGAGCCATCATCATAGTTTGCGCGTGACGCTTCACGTTCCCAAAAGTCGCAGATGACGGGCGCAGGCAGGCCCTTGAAGGTCACCATGCCATGCTCGATCGTGTGGCTCAGATCGATCAGGGTTTCGTTCGAATTCGCCATAGCGCATAAACTCCAATGCCCATCCAGATGATGTTGAGCGTAGCAGAAGGCAATGCGCCGTTCGCCAGTCCATTGACAATAAAACCCGCCGCACCAGCGACATTCATTGCCTGATACATCACCGATCGGGCCTGGATGCGTCCGAGCGTCAAAAGGATATAGGCACCAAGGATCAGAATGGCCCCGGCCCAACCCGCAACCTCGACAAGGATCATCACAAGCGTCGCAATGTGCTGTGCAAAATCAGCTTATGACGCCAGCTTCCTCAGCACATACTGCAAGATCCCGCCATTCATGAAATATTCGACTTCATTGGCGGTATCGATGCGGCACAGGGCGGTGAAGGTGAAGGTGGTGCCGTCCTTGCGGGTAACGAGGACATCGACCTGCTGGCGGGGTTTGAGTTCGGCGACGCCGGTGATCGTAAAGCTGTCATCTCCGGTCAGGCCCAACGTGAGCCGCGTGTCGCCATTCTGGAACTGGAGCGGGAGCACGCCCATGCCGACGAGGTTGGAGCGGTGGATGCGCTCGAACGACTCGACGATCACCGAACGGACGCCGAGCAAATTGGTGCCCTTGGCCGCCCAGTCGCGCGACGATCCGGTGCCATATTCCTTGCCGCCGATCACGACCAGCGGCGTGCCATCGGCCTTGTGGCGCATCGCTGCGTCATAGATCGGCATGACGTCTGCGCCATAGCGTGACATGCCGCCCTCGATGCCGGGAACCATCTCATTCTTGATGCGGATATTGGCGAAGGTGCCGCGCATCATCACGTCGTGATGGCCGCGCCTCGCGCCGTAGGAATTGAAGTCCGCCTTTGAAACCTGATGCTCCATCAGCCACTGGCCCGCTGGGCTATCGGCCTTGATCGCGCCTGCCGGGCTGATGTGATCGGTCGTGATCGAATCGCCAAGAATCGCCAGAGGCTTGGCCTCGATGATGTCGCGCACCGGCACCGGGGTCATGCTCATGCCCTCGAAATAGGGCGGGTTGGCGACATAGGTGGAGCCAGCGCGCCACTGATAAGTATCGGACCCCTCAACCTCTATCGCCTGCCAATGCTCGTCGCCCTTGTAGACATTGGCATAGCGCGCCCGGAACATGCCACGATCAATGTTGGCTGCCATCGTCTCGGCCACTTCAAGATTGGTCGGCCAGATGTCCTTGAGATAGACATTCTCGCCCTGCTGATCCTGTCCGATTGGGGTCGTCGTGAAATCCTCTGTAACCGTGCCCTTTAACGCGTAGGCAACGACCAACGGCGGCGAAGCAAGGAAGTTTGCGCGGACATCGGGCGAAACGCGGCCTTCGAAGTTGCGGTTGCCAGACAGGACCGACGCAGCAACAATATCATTGCCGTTGATAGCCTTCGAGATTGGCTCGGCCAGTGGCCCGGAATTACCGATACACGTGGTGCAGCCATATCCAACCAGATTGAAACCAACCGCATCAAGATGCTCCTGAAGGCCGGCCTTGACCAAATAATCGGTCACAACCTGCGATCCCGGTGCAAGCGAGGTTTTCACCCACGGCTTGGGCCGCAGCCCCTTCTCGTTTGCCTTTTTGGCAACAAGACCTGCGGCAACAAGGACGCCGGGGTTAGACGTGTTTGTGCAGCTTGTAATCGCCGCGATCACGACGTCGCCATCACCGATATCGTGAGAAGCGCCTTCTACGGGAACCCGCTTGAAACCGTCATGCTTGTAGACCGAGGAAAGTTCGCCATTGAAGACGTCGTCCACTTCGGTCAGCGCAACCTTGTCCTGCGGGCGTTTCGGCCCGGCAAGCGACGGGACCACGCTCCCCATGTCGAGCCCAAGCGTGTCCGTGAAGACCGGATCGGGTGAATCTGCAAACCGCCAAAAACCTTGTTCCTTGGCATAGGCTTCGGTGAGGGCAATTTGATCCTCCTCACGTCCGGTGAGGCGCATGTAGTCAAGAGTCTTTTCGTCGATGCCGAAAAAGCCGCAGGTTGCGCCATATTCGGGCGCCATATTGGCCAGAGTTGCGCGGTCTGCCAGAGTCAACGAGTCCAGTCCGGGGCCGAAATACTCGACAAAGCGACCGACAACGCCCTTGGCGCGCAGCATCTGGGTGGCGGTCAAAACAAGGTCGGTCGCGGTAATGCCTTCTTTCAATGTGCCCGTAAGCTTGAAACCAACGACTTCGGGGATCAGCATCGAAACCGGCTGGCCAAGCATCGCGGCTTCGGCCTCGATCCCGCCAACGCCCCAGCCCAGCACGCCCAAGCCGTTGATCATCGTCGTGTGACTGTCTGTGCCGACGCAGGTATCAGGATAGGCAACAATCGCGCCGGTGCTGTCCGCGCTGGTCCAGACCGCCTGCGCGATGTTTTCAAGGTTCACCTGATGGCAGATGCCGGTGCCCGGGGGAACGGCCTTGAAATTGTCGAGGCTCTTCGATCCCCATTTCAGGAAGTCGTAACGTTCTCCGTTGCGCTGGTATTCGATCTCCACATTCTGTTCGAACGCCTTTGGATGACCAAATTCATCAACCATCACCGAATGGTCGATAACCAGATGTACAGGAACCAGCGGATTGATCTTCGATGTGTCACCACCCAGTTTCGCAATCGCATCGCGCATAGCGGCCAAATCGACGACGCACGGGACGCCTGTGAAATCCTGCAACAGCACGCGCGCCGGGCGATACTGAATCTCCTGATCCGAATGCGGATCCTTCTGCCAATCGACCAATGCCTGGATATCAGCTGTTGAAACAGTGAAACCGCCATCTTCGAAGCGCAGCAGGTTTTCCAGCAGGACCTTCATCGAGAACGGTAATCGCGAGATATCGCCAAGTTTCGCAGCGGCCTTTGCCAACGAATAATAGGCAAAGGATTTACCGCCGACGGTGAGTGTCGAGCGGGTGCCAAGCGTATCGTGTCCAATGGCGGTCATGCGAGTCTTCCCTTTGCTGCGCGCGCAGGGCGAGCCAGATACGGATCGCCGCTGCGCGGGGCTGTGATGTCCCGAAATCCAGCACGGCGCGACCTGCTCGTGCGGAAGGTTCACCTAGGGTGTTAGCAGGGCATGGCGAAGCTGTCAGCCCCCGAGGCGGACAGTTTTTCCCTGTATCGAAGCAACATCCTGATCCAATGATGCCATCTTGCTACCAACCAATGATCTGGCTAGTCTCCACACTGTCCAAGGTAGAGTCGAGTCCTGATCCGCAAAGCGGACACTGCGGTCGCACCGCACTTGCCAAGGCCGTGTAAGGCGTCTTGTTCAAACCGGGCTAATCTGGCCGTTATGGTCTGCGGCCCTCAACAGGGACTTGTTTTTATGAAAACCAGCTTGTTTTCGAGCCTCGCGCTCGCCCTTTCGCTTGGCGTTGCTGCGCCAGCAGCAGCCCAAGACTCTTCCTATACGCCGGGTGGCTATACGGATGTCTCGGATATCGATGTGCTCGACGGGCAGTTCGAGAACTATATGGATTATCTGGCCGGCCCGTGGAAGCAGCAGAACGAATTTGCGAAGGCCAAGGGATATATCACCAGCTATCAAGTGCTAGCCAATCCCTATGCACGCGCAGGTGAGCCCGATCTGTATCTCGTGGTGAACTACGCCAAGATATATGATGCGGCCGAGGAGCTTCGCCAGCAAAAGGAATTCGAAGCCTTTATGAAGGCCGACACCCGGACGCTTGCAACCCAATAT
>JANLST010000139.1:0-1552 GCA_031362505.1 Sphingomonadales bacterium | reverse complement strand
GACTATGACAAGGGCAAGTTCTCCTGCATCACGCGCTATGGCGGTGTTGAGGGTGTGCGCCTGTCGGGCTTGCGCGTTTAATTTTTGATGCCAACCTGCGCGGGGGCGAGCGGTAGCGTTTGTCCCCGCGTTTCCGTTTGGCGCAAATCATTTCGTTAACCACAATTGTTAACATGAATCACAGACCCCCATGACACTTTGCACCTTCGGGCAAGCAACAGGGAAACGTCATGGGGAACTTCATTAGATCTGCAATCGCCGCCACAATTTTGGTCTCTGTACCGGTAACGTCGGCACAGGCCGCGTGCTGGGGCGAAACCGCGATCAATGCGGCGAAGGTCCGGGACATGGAAACGATGCTGATGGTCTCGGCGCTTAGATGCCGATCAACAGACGCGCAGATCTTGGGAGCCTATAATAATTTTGTCCGCTCCAGCCGGGTCGCCCTGACTCAAGTCAATGACACGCTGCGACGGCAATTTGCTGATCAAGGCGGCCTGAACGCCTATGATCGGTATGTCACATCAATCGCCAACCGGTACGGTGCCGGGTCGGAGGGCTTGAGCTGTGGCGACATGTCTTCGATCCTTTCGGCGGCCCAGGCGGAGGGTGGCTCGCTCCCGGGATTGTCACGTCTCGCGACGGCGGCAGGCGTCGAGCCGGTCCTGAGCGGCAACCGTTGTTCGATTGCGCTTGCGACGAGAAAGTAACATATAAAGATATCTTTATATTTGCATTTTCAAATTTTCGAGGTTAGGGGCCAAGCCAAGATACCCCTAGCCGGAGACCCATTGTGGCCGCGAATGATTATGTGATTGCCGATCTTGCCCTTGCCGATTTCGGGCGCAAGGAAATCAAAATTGCAGAAACCGAAATGCCTGGCCTTATGGCGCTGCGAGCAGAATATGGAGCGTCCAAGCCCTTGAAGGGTGCGCGGATCACAGGGTCGTTGCACATGACGATCCAGACTGCGGTGCTGATCGAAACGCTTGTGGAACTTGGTGCGGAGGTACGTTGGGCTACCTGCAACATCTTTTCTACCCAGGATCACGCGGCGGCGGCTATCGCTGTGACGGGTGTGCCCGTTTTTGCGATCAAGGGCGAAAGCCTTGCTGACTATTGGGACTATGTCGGCCGCATTTTTGATTGGGGCGACGACCACACGGCCAATATGATCCTCGATGATGGCGGCGATGCCACGATGTTTGCGCTTTGGGGCTCACGCGTCGAGGCTGGCGATGAATTGCCGGAGCCGGGCAACGAAGAAGAAGTCGAATTGCAGCGCTCCTTGAAGGCGTTTCTGAAAGCAAAGCCTGGTTATCTCTCGCGCTCGGTCAATGCGATCAAGGGTGTGTCGGAAGAGACAACCACGGGTGTCCATCGGCTCTACCAGATCGCGCGCGACGGCAAGTTGCCGTTCCCGGCGATCAACGTGAATGACAGTGTGACCAAGTCGAAATTCGACAATCTCTATGGCTGTAAGGAATCGCTGGTTGATGCGATCCGCCGTGCCACTGACGTGATGCTCGCTGGCAAGGTCGCCTGCGTTGCC
>JANLST010000026.1:0-5662 GCA_031362505.1 Sphingomonadales bacterium | reverse complement strand
GACTGTCCCGATGACAGCAATTGCGGTTCCGGTACGGGATCGAAAATCGTCGGGCTACGTGCGGCCGTGCTCTCATTCTATGATACGGTGAGTGCCGCAACGACCACGGATTCACGGTTCCGCGTCGGCTTCGTTCCCTATTCTTCGACGGTCAATATGGGCATTGATCCTCAAACCAATGCCAATATTCTTCCATCAGGCTGGATGGTAGACGACTGGACCTATCAATCACGTGTTGCAAACATGACGACGCCCGGATGGACGCCGACCACGACCTATGGCAGCTGGACGAACCAGACTTATGGATCGAACATCAGCAACAGCAATTGCACGAAATACGGCAACAATACGTCTTTCACCGGCTTTAGCCCCAGCCCATCCGGCAACCCGACGGTGCCGACTAACGATGTTTTCCAGATTGGGCAGCCTGCCAATGTCAACCAGACCTTCTATGAACGCGTAAGCGCAAGCTGGGGTAGCGGAAACAAGACCTGCACCCGTCGATATCGCGTCGCAACGACGACCTATGCGATGAACGGTCGCTATGGATTTACCAACTGGGACTATAAGGCAGTGGGTTATGACGTTGGCGACTACAAGGCCGGAAACGTCGTCAACGTTTATACCGGCAGCAACGCGCCAACCGGCACTGTCAATGCGTCCGGTTCATACAATATGTATGATCTCGTCAACACGTCAGGATCGACGGTCACCGGGGCCTCGACAGTGTGGGAAGGGTGCGTAGAGGAACGCGACACCGTCGCCCAAGCCACATATCCGACGATTCCCTCAGGCGCCTGGGATCTTGACGTAAACACAACGCCGTCGAGCGATGCCACGAAATGGCGACCAATGTGGGAACAAGTCGTTTATGACCGCAATTCCGGAGGCCCGACCTCCAGCGAAATGGGTGTCACAACGAGCCGCAGTCCGTTAAACTCGGCTTGCCCTGTCCCGTCGAGCAAACTCGCCGTTCGCACGCGCACCGACGTTGAAGACTATGTGAACAGCCTCGTCGCAACCGGCAATACGTTCCATGATCTGGGTATGGCTTGGGGCGTTCGCATGATTTCGCCAACCGGGATGTGGGCTTCTGAGAACACGACTGCACCCAATGGTCGCCCGATCAGCCGTCATGTCATTTACATGACCGACGGCATGATCAACACACCACCGACGACGTACAGCTCGCACGGGTATGAGAAAGTGGATCGCCGGGTCGCAGGTGCCTCCTTGGCACCGACCACGACCGAAATGAACAACCGACATACTGAACGTTTCGTTGCCCTGTGCAATGCGGCGCGGGCCAACAACATCGTCGTTTGGACGATTGCATTCGGCACCAGCAATCCTCCATCGCTGGTCAGCTGTGCAGACTCAGGAAAGGCCTATGTCGCAACAGACACGGCAACCCTGACCGCGCAGTTCCAGCAAATCGCGGCCAGTATCGCCAAGCTGAGGCTTTCACGATGAGCCGGCGTGTGTTGAAACGGCTTGCGGCCGATACGCGAGGGATCACGATCGTCGAGTTTGCGTTCATCGCGCCGACGCTGCTCGTGATGATGATGGCAACATTTGACCTCGGACTTCGGAGTTATGTCACGTCAGTCCTGCAAGGCGAAGTCCAAAAGGCAGCGCGCGATGCGACGCTCGAAACCGGAAGTGCTTCGGTATCGGCATTGAATAGCAGAGTTCAGACGCAGGTTTCCAGGATCGTCAATAATGGCACCTGGACATTCTCTCGCCGGAGCTATGCAAGCTTCACGCGTGCGGGCGCTGCCGAAAACTTTACCGACACAAATGGTAATGGCACGCGAGAGGCCGGTGAATGCTATCAGGATGAAAACGGAAACAGCAACTGGGACGCCGATGTCGGAATAAATGGACAGGGAACGTCCAACGATATCGTCGTTTATACGGCGTCCGTTGCTTATCCCAGTCTGTTTCCGATGTATGGATTGCTGGGCTGGCCATCAACGGAAACGGTTACCGCGACCACCACTTTGCGTAACCAGCCATACGGCACGCAAACTTCCTACACAGTGACGGCGAGATGCACATGATCACATTTTCCAAGCGGTTAACGAGCACTGCGCGACGCCTCCGTTCCGACGTCAGCGGCATGGCGATGATCGAGTTCGCCTATGCCCTGCCACTGCTTCTGGTGTTGGGGGGCTATGGTGTTGAAATGTCGAATATGGCGACTGTGAACCAGAAAGTCTCGCAAGCCGCCTTGGCTCTGGCGGACAATATGTCACGGGTTGGCGCCGAATCCGCCTTGTCTGTGGTTCAGATTCGAGAATCCGACGTGAACGACAGTTTCATCGGGCTTAAACGGCAAACCGGAACACTCGATCTCACGACCAATGGTCGCGTAATTCTCTCAAGCCTCGAACAAAACGCCAGTGGCGGTCAATGGATCCATTGGCAACGCTGCATCGGCACCAAAAACGTGACATCGTCCTATGGGCCTCAAGACACCGGCGTAACGGGAACGTCTTTCGCGGGGATGGGATCAGCCTCCGCGCGTGTAACCGCCCCTCCCGGCTCGGCGGTGATGTTCGTTGAAATCGTCTATGACTATAAGGCGCTGTTTGGCACAATGTTCTTCCCCCAAAGAACAATCCGGTATGAGGCGTCGTTTGTCGTACGTGATGACCGAGACATGTCAGGCAACGGGATATTCAATCCAACCCCGACTGCTACTGCGTCCACATGCGGAACCTTTACCGCCTGATCAACGATAGCACGTGCGCTTGACCGCTTCGATGATCCTTGGAACATCGATGATCGCCAGTTTTTCAAGGTTTGCCGCATAAGGCAACGGTACGTCCTCGTTACAAACACGGGCAACCGGTGCGTCGAGATCGTCGAAACCCTGTTCCATGCAAATCGCAATGATTTCACTGGCAATTGAACAGGTTGGCCAGCCTTCCTCGACGACGACGACGCGATTGGTCCGCGACAGGCTTTCGAGCACCGCCGTCGTATCGAGTGGCCGCAATGTGCGCAGGTCGATCACCTCGGCATCAATGCCGTCCGCCGCGAGTTGTTCGGCAGCTTCAAGCGAAAGCCCGACTCCGATCGAATAGCTGACGATCGTTACGTCCTTGCCGGGACGCACTGTTCGTGCCTTGCCGATGGGAAGTACAATGTCACCGGTCGGCACATCAAAGCTGCGGCCATAGATGAGCTCGTTCTCGAGAAAAACAACGGGATCGGGCGATTGAATCGCTGCGCGAAGCAACCCCTTTGCATCAGCGGCGTCATAAGGCGCGATCACGATCAGTCCCGGCACGCTGGCATACCAGGGTGCATAGTTCTGGCTGTGCTGCGCAGCCACGCGCGATGCGGCACCATTGGGGCCACGAAATACGATCGGGCAGCGCATCTGTCCGCCGGACATATAATTGGTCTTCGCCGCAGAATTTATAATATGGTCAATGGCTTGCATGGCAAAGTTAAACGTCATGAACTCAATGATCGGGCGCAACCCACCCATCGCGGCACCCGTGCCTATTCCGGCAAAACCATATTCGGTGATGGGTGTATCGATCACACGTCTTGGGCCGAACTCCTCAAGCAGCCCCTGCGTCACCTTGTACGCTCCTTGATACTCAGCGACCTCTTCACCCATGACAAAGACGCGGTCATCAGCCCGCATTTCCTCGGCCATCGCATCGCGCAATGCCTCACGCACCGTCTGCTTGGTCGTTGGGCCGCCAGATACCGGAGCCATTGCAGGAACCACGACTTTGGGTGCTTCCCGGGCTTTGGCCGGTGCCGGAGGGGCAAGTGACGCAACTGTTTTTGGTGCAGGCGCAGCAGAATCGCCTTCGACCAGAACGGTCGCGATAACGGTGCCGACTTTGACGCCTTCAGCGCCTTCCGGGATCAGGATCTCGCCGATCGTGCCTTCGTCGACCGCCTCGAACTCCATCGTGGCCTTGTCCGTCTCGATTTCAGCGAGAATGTCGCCAGACTTGACCGTATCTCCAGCCTTGACGAGCCATTTGGCAAGCGTTCCTTCCTCCATCGTGGGGGACAGTGCGGGCATTTTGATTTCGATCGACATCAATAGGCCCCCACCAGCACGTCAGTATAAAGTTCCCTGGCTTCCGGCTCTGGCGAGCTTTCGGCAAAATCCGCGGCCTCGGTCACAATCTGACGAATGTCCTTGTCGATTTCCTTCAACGCGTCTTCGCCGATTCCGGCAGCATTGAGGTCTTTCTTGACCGCTTCGATTGCGTCGGATTTCTCTCGCACGTCCTGAACTTCCTCGCGACTGCGATACTTTGCCGGATCAGACATGGAATGTCCCCGATACCGATATGTCTTGAGTTCCATCAGCAGCGGCCCGTTGCCGCCGCGCACATAATCAAGAGCCACCTCAGCCGCGCCTCGGACTTCCAGCACGTCCATCCCATTGACTTGCAAGCCCGGAATACGAAATGATGTACCGCGGAGATGGAAATCGGTCTCGGCGCTTCCCCGTTCAACCTTGGTCCCCATCGCATACCCATTGTTTTCGATAACGAAAATCACGGGCAACTTCCAAAGGGCGGCCATGTTGAACGCCTCATAGACCTGGCCTTGATTGGCCGCGCCATCACCGAAATAGGACACGCAGATGCCCCCATCTCCGGTATATTTGTGGCCGAATCCAAGCCCTGCGCCGAGTGAAACCTGGGCGCCGACAATCCCGTGACCGCCATAAAATCGGTGTTCGGGCGAAAACATGTGCATCGAGCCGCCTTTACCCAATGAAATTCCTGCGGCTCGACCGGTCAGTTCCGCCATGATCAGCTTGGGGTCGATTCCATAGGCCAGCATGTGCCCATGATCGCGATAACCGGTGATGACGCTGTCCTTGCCCGGAGTAAGGGCGGACTGCAGGCCAACCGCTACCGCTTCCTGCCCGATATAGAGATGGCAGAAACCACCGATCAGGCCAAGCCCGTACAGTTGGCCAGCGCGCTCTTCAAAACGCCGGATGAGCAGCATTTCCTTGTAGAATTGCAGCAATTCCTCAGCGCTGGCTTCGTATCGCTTGGGGATACCGAGTTTTACGGCGTCGGTAGGCTTTTTTGTGAGTGCTTTGGCCAAAACGGACCCTTTCGCCAGATCGTAACGCGATTACGCAAAGGACTATAGGCAGGCGACCAAGGATAGCGCAATCACCGGAGGCAAAATTGACGCTACGGAAGCCTAATTGAGCGGAATTATCACTTCGTCGGGCTGAGTCAGGCCCAACTCCTTGCGCACGAGTTCGTCGACGAGATCAGGGTTGGCGTGACGTGGATCGAGAAGCGTAACGCGGTGCGCCAGTTCGTTGCGGCGCTTGCTGATCGCCGCAAGTTCGGTCGTTCGCAATTCAAATTTCTGGCTATAATCGCCCCAGGCGAGCACGCCATTTGAACCGAAAAGGGCATATCCCCCGAAAAAAGCGATAATCGTCAGGGCCATGGCAGGCCACATGGCCGACCGAAGCAAGTTGAGGAGACGCTTTGCCTGTTTCATTTAGCCCCTTGAATCACAAGCGATTCAACGAATCAACCCCTTGGCGCAAGAAAATTTCGCGGCCGGCATAACGTGCAACGCTTCCGAGCTCCTCTTCAATGCGGATCAACTGGTTGTATTTTGCAAGTCTGTCCGATCGCGC
>JANLST010000482.1:0-35081 GCA_031362505.1 Sphingomonadales bacterium | reverse complement strand
GCGGGCGCATGAGGCTGGCGCATTGGCAATATGGGACCTGTGCCACAGCGCTGGCGCAATGCCGGTCGATCTCAATGGTTGCGACGCGGACTTTGCGGTCGGCTGTACTTACAAATACCTCAATGGCGGCCCAGGTTCGCCAGCTTTCCTTTTTGCCGCGCAACGCCATCACGGCAAGACCAGCCAACCACTGACGGGCTGGTGGGGCCATTCCGCACCGTTTGCCTTCGACCGCGACTATGCGCCCGACATCGGCATCCGCCAGTTTCTGGTCGGAACCCAACCGATCGTCAGTATGGCGTTGGCCGAAGTGGGGCTGGATATTCATTTGCAGACTGACATGAGGCTGGTTCGGGCCAAGTCGATGGCGTTGACCGATCTCTTTATTCGTCTGGTCGAGGAACGATGCGCCGGACATGGCTTTGCGCTCGCGAGCCCTCGAGAGGCGAATGCGCGAGGCAGCCAGGTGGCCTTCACTCATCCCCAAGGCTATCCCATCATGCGCGCGTTGATTGATCAGGGCGTTATCGGCGACTTCCGCGCCCCTGATGTTGTCCGCTTCGGATTTGCGCCTCTTTATGTCCGGTATGTCGATGTCTGGGATGCCGTTGAATTGCTGTCAGACATCATGACGAATGAGGTTTGGCGGAAGCCCGAGTATCACGAACGCGAGGCCGTCACATAGATCGGCGACACATTAAGGAATTTCACAATGGGTGATCAAGCCGTTCTTGTCCGCTATTGTCGGGTTTCCGCGCAGACATCCAGTCTGCCCAAAAAATCGGACGGCTTGCACTGATATCCACATTCATAATCTGCAGAGCCCTTGTCCGGTAACCAGCGGATCATGCTTTGCGCGGCCGCTCTGCATTCTTCAAGACTTGCAAAGGTGCCCAACTTCCAGTCGATGCTCGGGTCGCTCCGATCCGGATAAACCCAACCTTTCCATTGCGGGTCGATGCGATCGCAACCCGCCAGTCCGGCAAGGGCGACGACAATGAGCCAGCCTCTCGTCTTCCGATTCATTGTGCGGCTTATCCTATTCTCCAACGACAGTCTGAATATCATATCCGGAATGTTTTCGACAAAAAACTCAAGATCTGCATCCGAAATCACAAATTGAACGTAGGTATATCGATAGAGCTGTGGATCGCAGTCTGAGGGTAATGAATTGAACCATTTTAACCGCGCCGGGCCGGGCGAGGTCTTGTTTCTCAAGGCGCCGCATGCAGGCAAAACGCTGGATACGTCCCGCGCGGCTTTTGCACGTCCAAGTTTCGGGCGGGTGTGGATCAAAATCGAACGACGGAATACCGGACCCGGGCCAGCAAAACCAGCATTGAGCTTTCCTTTGGGTGACGCCCTTGCGCGCCAATATCTTCAATCGTCATTTTCTCGCAAGTCCAAAACAAAACACTGAGAGGGGTGATGGCGTTGGCACAATCGGAACGGATTTCTGTGACAACGCTGGAGCAATTGCTTCCACGCATCGCCGAAGGCGATCTGGCAGCGTTTGAGGATCTCTATGACGCAACGTCGAGGAGGCTCTTTGCCATTGCGTATCGAATTCTGCGTGATGAAAGTGTAGCGCAGGACGCAACTCAGGAGGCCTATGTCAACGTCTGGCGACGGGCAAAGCTCTATGATCCTTCTCGCGGCAGTCCAATCGGCTGGATGAGCGTGATTGTTCGTAATGTCGCTCTGAATATGATCCGCGCCGATCGCCCGACTGAGCCGATACACGATCTCGACATACCGGTGGCTCCTGTAGATCCTCCGGACTCGCGGCTTGGACAGTGCCTGAAACGGCTGCCGGAGGATCAGGGAAATGCGATCGTTCTTACCTATACCTACGGCTTGACCCATTCGGAATTGGCGGAGCATCTTTCGGTTCCCCTCGGCACTGCAAAAAGTTGGGTCAGGAGGGGCATGCTGGCCCTTAAGGAGTGCATGCAAAGATGACTGACAGAAATTTGGCTGCCTTTTTTGCTATCGGCGCCCTTTCTCCCCGAGAAAGGGCAGATGTTGCCCGTCAACGCCTTTCCGATCCCTTTCTCGACGCGCAGATCCACCAGCGTGAGGCGATGCTCGCTCCGCTTGCGGGAGCCGCCGGGGCAATGATGCCACCGCCCGGGATGAAGGCGCGGATCATGGCAGCCATAGTGAGTTCGGACGATTTTCAGCGCGATGGAAAGCAATTGTTTGAATTCGGCTCAGGGAACTGGCGCAATGTTTTTCCCGGTGTCGACATGAAGCGGCTCTGGGCAAAGGGGCCCAAGCTCATGCGCTGCGCACCGGCATCCGTCATCCCAGCCCATGACCATCTCGAACATGAACATCTGGTCGTACTCTCGGGTGACTTTTTGTTGGAGGCCGGAGGTTCTGCATTGGAGATCACCTCTCGTCGCCCCCTGGGAGCCGCCATGATATGGGCACGACGCGAACAGGATGTGTCCTCTTGCTCTACGGTGTCTGATCGATGATTCAGCGAATAAAGATTCCGCAAGGTGTACCAGTCAAGATCAACACTCGACAACATTGACGGCCAAGCCGCCAAGGCTTGTTTCCTTGTATTTCGAACGCATGTCTTCGCCGGTCTGACGCATGGTTTCAATGACTGCGTCGAGACTGACGATATGGCTGCCATCGCCCTGAAGCGCGAGATAGGCAGCGTTGATCGCCTTGATCGCTCCCATCGTGTTGCGCTCGATACAAGGGATCTGAACGAGCCCGCCAATCGGATCGCAGGTCAAACCGAGATTGTGCTCCATGCCGATTTCCGCGGCGTTTTCGACCTGCGCATTGGTTCCGCCAAGCGCTGCCGCCAAACCTGCGGCTGCCATTGAGCAGGCAACGCCGACTTCGCCCTGGCAGCCCATTTCCGCGGCCGAGATCGAAGCGCGTTTCTTGTAGAGAAAACCGATCGCCGCGGCCGTCGTCAGAAACTGGCGACTGCCGGCCTGATTTGGCTGGGACGTGAATACCTCGTAATATTTGAGCACGGCGGGCAAGACACCCGCAGCGCCATTGGTTGGTGCGGTTACGACGCGCCCGCCGGCCGCATTTTCTTCATTCACAGCGAGCGCCCAAAGGCTGACCCATTCGAAAACGGTAGAAGGATCATTGCGCGGGCCGCGCGCCTGCAGCCTTTCATGCAGGCATTTCGCCCGTCGCATAACCTTTAGCCCGCCGGGCAACACACCGTCGTTGCGACATCCGCGTTCAATGCAATCAAACATGGCCAAGCGGACCGCGTCCAGAAACCCGTATGTTTCCGATTCATCGCGCCATGCGGCTTCGTTCGCTTCAACGATTGCCGCGATCGTCAGCTCGTTTTCCGCACCGATCACAAGCAATTCTGCCGCAGACGAGAAAGGATGCGGAAGGTCGATGTTGGATGGTGGAACGGCTTCGCCGGCTCGTAAAATTGCGCCGCCCCCTATGGAAAAATAGGTCGCTTCGAACGATGTTGCATCCCGATGATAAGCAGAAAAACGCATGGCATTGGCATGGCCGGGCAGGAATTCGCCACGCCGGAACAATAAATGTTCGGCCTCACGAAAGGGCAATTCGATACGCCCGGCAAGTTTCAGTCGGCCGCCTTCCCGAATCTCGCCGGTCAGGATTTCAATCTGATCAGGATCGATGGTCTCGGGTTGCCAACCCGAAAGCCCGAGAAGGATTGCTGTGTCAGTCGCATGCCCGAGTCCCGTCAAGGCGAGTGAGCCGAACAACTCGCAAACCACCTTCTCAATGTCGCTTCGGATAGATGCGCGCTCGGCAAAGTCGCGTGCTGCGCGCATCGGGCCGACGGTATGCGAACTTGAAGGGCCAATGCCGATTGTGAACAGGTCCATGATGCTGATGGCCTGCACTTTCGAAACGGACAATGTCATTTGATGTTCGTCACAATCACTGGTTGGAGGAACGAGAGATCAAAGCTCGATTTTGTTGGTCGCGGCCCAATCGGTGAATGACTTGCGCATGTCCGAAGACGGGTGATGTAGCAAGTCCGAGACAAAGTTTCGAGAAGCGCCAATATCGAGAGAACGGATCATGGCTTTGACCGGGCCAACCGCAGCTGGCGTAATCGACAGCTGTTTGATGCCAAGACCAAGCAAGGCCATTGCTTCAAGACTGCGCCCCCCCATTTCGCCACACACCGTCACGGGCACATTGGCCGCGTCGCATTCCTTCACCACTCTGGCGAGAAAGCGCAGTATCGCAGGCGAAAGCCAGTCATAACGTTCCGCAAGCTTGGGGTGGGCGCGGTCGGCTGCAAACAGAAACTGTGTCAGATCATTGGTACCAATCGAGATGAACTGCAGCTTCGGCAACAAAATGTCGAGGCATTCCGCAAGGGCTGGAACTTCCAGCATCGCACCATAGCGGATCGCTGACGGGACGCGCTTGCCGCGCGAAATAAGAAAATCGCGCTGGGCTTCGAATATGGCGCGTGCCTGGTCGAACTCCCACGGCTCTGAAACCATCGGAAACATGACGTTGAGCGTCTTGCCAGCGGCCGCTTCGAGCAAGGCCCGTGCCTGCGCTTTCATCAGGCCATCGCGTTCGAGCGCGATGCGGATTGCGCGCCATCCCATCGCCGGGTTTTCTTCATCATCGCCGTCATGGCGGAGATAGGGCAGAGCCTTGTCCCCGCCTATATCGACCGTCCGGAAGACCACGGGTTTGTTGCCCGCCGCATCAATCACATCCTTGTAAAGACGCAACTGCCGTTCGCGTTGTGGCATTGTGGCGGACACGAGAAACTGGAACTCGGTTCGGAACAAGCCGATTCCATCGGCACCTGTCGTGTCGAGTGCGGCCATGTCGTCGCGCAGCCCGGCATTGATCATGAGTGTTACGCGTGTGCCGTCTTTCGAGATTGGTGGTTCGGATTTGAGTGCGGCGAATGTCGCGCGGCGCTTCTGGCTGATCGCCAATTTCGTTTCGAATGCTTCGTCCATTGCCGGGTTTGGTCGAACGAAGACAGCGGCCTGCGTGACATCCATCAGGAGGGGATCACCGTCCGCAATGAGACGCCTGACATCCTTGACACGGCCTAGCACCGGAACGCTCATCGCACGGGCGACAATGATGACATGTGCGGTCAGAGACCCTTCCTCCAGGATCACCCCTTTCAGCCGGCGTCGATCATACTCCAGCAGTTCCGCCGGCCCAAGATTGCGCGCAATAAGGATCGTATCCTGCCGCAAGCCGGCCTGTGCGGCTGATCCCAATTGCCCCGACACGATTCTCAGAAGTCGGTTCGACATATCCTCAAGATCGTGCATCCGATCCGCCAACAATGGATCGGCAATCTGCCTCATCCGCATACGGGTGCGTTGCTGGACCCGCTCGATTGCCGCCTCAGCGGTCAGGCCGCTGTCTATGGCTTCGTTGATCCGCCGGGACCAGCCCTCGTCATAGGCGAACATCTTGTACATCTCGATCACATCGCGATGTTCGCCTTCGCCGCCAAACTCGGCTTGGCTCGCCATCTTGTCGATCTGTTCACGCATCTTGTCGAACGCTGAATAGACCCGGTGGCGCTCGGCTTCCGTGTCCTCGGCAACAGTGTGTTCGATTGTAATGCGCGGCTGGTGATATACCGCGAAGCCGCGCGCCATGCCGTCGACCAGTTTCAGTCCTGTCAGCCGGCCGGCAGTAGTGTTCTGGACCTTGGAACCACGTGCCTGAGCGTTGTCGATAAGTCCGGCATTGGCGATCAATTCTGACAGGACCATCGCCACAGTCTGCATTGCCTCAATCTCGACTTCTTCGTACCGCCGGGGGTCGGCATGCTGAACACACAGCACCCCGACTGCATCTTCCTTGCGAATGATCGGGACGCCCGCAAAACCGTGAAACAATTCTTCTCCGGTTTCGGGCTTGTAGGCGAAATCAGGATGACTTGTCGCCTCATCGAGGTTGAGAGTTGCGATCTGCTCGGCGATCGTGCCGACAAGACCTTCGCCCATCGCCAGTTTGGTCACATGGACAGCCGCCTGGTTCAGGCCAACGGTTGCGAAAAGCTCCAACACGCCTTCGCGACGCAAGTAGATGGAACAAACTTCGCTCGCCATCGCTTCAGCGATGATCTGAACGACCTTATTGAGCTTTGCCTGCGCATTTGCGCGCGAAGCCATCACTTCGTGGAGGCCGGTGAGTATTTCTCGGGCAGATGCGGTCGCTGTTGGCATGCCCACAGCGCTATCAGATTGTTGTGCGCGATTCCAATGCTGCCTGTGCTTCGGCCATGAGAACGCCGAGTATCCCGGCGATGGGCTCTTCGGACTTGACCATTCCAACCGACTGGCCGGCCATCAATGAGCCGTTTTCGACATCGCCATCGATCACGGCCCGGCGCAACGCGCCAGCCCAGAATTGCTCAATCTCGAGTTGCGCTGCAGCCATATCCACTTCACCACGATCGAGCATTGCCGCCACTTCGACTTGCTTGCGCGTAAACTCTTCGGTGCCTGCATTCTTGAGCGCACGAACGGGGATGACGGGCAGGCGTGGGTCAATCTGAACGCTGGAGATGGCATCACGCGCAGACGCCCGCAGGAACGCCTTTTTGAAGGCCGGATGGGCTATGCATTCTGTGGCGCAGACAAGGCGGGTGCCGATCTGGACTCCGGCTGCGCCCTGTTCAAGATAGGACGCAATCGCTTCACCCCGCGCGATGCCGCCCGCCACGAACACCGGAACCTGCTCCGCGATCTCTGGCAGGATTTCCTGGGCCAGCACGGATGTTGATACCGGTCCAATATGGCCGCCAGCTTCCATACCTTCGATCACCAGCGCATCGACGCCAGAACGTATAAGTTTCTTGGCAAGCGAAAGGGCTGGGGCAAAGCAGATAAGCCTGGCGCCATTTGCCTTGATCGCATCGATCGACCCCGTCGGCGGAAGACCGCCGGCAAGTACGACGTGCGAAACGTTGTGACGAGCGCACACGGCAATCAGGTCGGTGAGTTGCGGATGCATCGTGATGAGGTTCACGCCGAACGGTTTGCCTGTCATCGTCTTGGTCGCCGCAATTTCACGATCGAGCAATTCGGGCGTCATGGCCCCGCATGCGATAACGCCGAAGCCGCCAGCGTTCGACATGGCGGAAACCAGATGACGTTCGCTAATCCAGGACATGGCGCCGGCCATGATGGCGATCTCGGACCCTAGAAACTCATTGCCGCGCTTCATAAGCGCATCAAGTCTGCTCATGCCGCGTCCTCGGCATCGAGGCCGTATGCGGTATGCAACACGCGCACGGCCAATTCGGTTTCATCTTCATCGATTAGCACCGAAACCTTGATTTCGCTGGTCGAAATCGCCTGGATATTGATCCCGCGCGAGCCCAATGCGTTGAACATTGTTGCGGCAACACCGGCGTGGCTGCGCATCCCAACGCCGACGATCGAAATTTTCGCAACCTTGGTATCATGGAGCAATTTGGAATAGCCGATCGCGTCCTTGCTCTTTTCGAGCGTGTCGAGCGCGCGGGCCAACTCGGCTCCGGGCACAGTGAATGTCACATCGGTCGATCCGGAATCGTGCGCGATATTCTGGATGATCATGTCGACATTGATGCTGGCATCGGCGAGCGGACCGAAGATGCTGGCAACCGCGCCGGGACGATCAGGGACGTTAGCCAGCGTGATCTTGGCCTCGTTCTTGTCATGAGCGATACCCGTAATAAGTTGGCGTTCCACGTCATTTTCTCCAATCTCGTCGTCGCCGACGATCAACGTGCCGGGCTTGTCGTCAAACGACGTCAGCACCTGCACACGCACATTTTCCTTCATCGCAAGCCCGACCGACCGGGTCTGGAGCACTTTCGCTCCGACGCTCGCGAGTTCGAGCATTTCCTCATAGGTTACCTTGTCGAGCTTCCGCGCGCGCGGAACTATCCGTGGATCTGTCGTATAAACGCCGTCGACATCGGTATAGATATCACATCGATCCGCCTTGATGGCGGCAGCGACGGCAACGGCGGACGTATCAGAACCGCCACGCCCAAGCGTTGTCACCCGCCCGTCGTCGGTCATTCCCTGAAAGCCCGGGATGATTGCAACTTCTCCGTCAGCAAGAGCCGCGTTGAGCCCTCGGCAATCAATGTCTTCGATTCTTGCTGACGCATGCGCATCGGATGTGCGGATCGGCAACTGCCAGCCAAGCCAGCTTCGTGCAGGAACACCCATTGCCTGCAAGGTCATTGCGAGAAGTCCCGATGTGACCTGCTCCCCCGCTGCGACGACAACGTCATACTCCTTGGAATCATGCAGCGGAGCGGCCTCGCGGCAGAAGTTGATCAGACGGTCGGTTTCGCCCGCCATTGCTGATACGACCACGGCAACCTGGTTCCCGGCGTCGACTTCCTTTTTAACACGCGTGGCGACATTGCGGATCCGCTCCGTTCCCGCCATCGACGTGCCACCGAATTTCATCACGATTTTGGCCACGCAACGTCCCTGTTCTCATATTGAAAAGCCCTTTGGCCAAAGGGCGCCGCCCTGTTAGGGAAGGGGTATGGCAAACGCAAGCATACCAACAACGATCGATCCTCGAGAGGCCCAACATTTTGGCGCTCTGGCGTCGGGTTGGTGGGACCCAAACGGATCCTCAGCGATGTTGCACAAGCTGAATCCAGTAAGACTGGATTTTGTTCGGAACCAGATTAACGCCCATTGGAATGCAAACGAACGGTCTGTTCGGCCTCTTGCAGGAAAATCGGCTCTCGATGTCGGGTGCGGTGCAGGCTTGATGTGTGAGCCACTTACCCGTCTTGGCGCTTTGGTAACTGGCCTGGATGCGGCGCCCGAAAATATTGCCGTGGCGAAAGACCATGCAGCCGGTCAAGGCTTGTCGATTACTTATCGTTGTGCAGATGTCGCCGCAATTGACGGGCAATTCGATCTTGTGACTTCGATGGAAGTCATCGAGCATGTTGCCGAACCCGCGACCTTCATTTCGGCCTTGGCGGCCCGGCTGGCACCGGGCGGGCTGATGATTCTCTCCACGCCCAATCGTACGCCACTCTCTCGTTTCGGCCTGATAACGCTTGGCGAGGGGCTGGGCAGCATTCCCAAGGGAACACACGACTGGAACAAGTTTCTGACACCCGAGGAACTGGAATCGTTGGCGTATCTCGAAGGACTGCGCGTGGCAGACCGCACTGGCCTTTCGTTTTCCGCATCACGGGGCTTCGTCCTGTCAGATGATCTGAGGCTCAATTATATGTTGGCGCTGGTTCGCGCCTGAATCCTAATTGGCTGGCAGGGTGTAACGCAGCACATAGGAATGTTTGCCGCCTTCCAGGATGATTTCGAGATCGCCTGAAATGCCTGCCAATTCCCCCGTGCCTGATGCGGGCGTGATGACCACACTCAATTCCTGTCCCGCCGGGCTCATCATGCCTCGATGGGCGAGAATGAACGAACCCTTCCGTCCCTTGAGCGTCCCGGTGACGGTCTCGATTGCGACATAAACGCCGGTTTTGGCTTTCTCATCCCTGCTGGCCATCATCTGGCCAAATCCGGTTGCGACAAGATCGCCATGATATTGCTTGTCGATCGAAAAGCGGCTCAAGACCTCATCTGCCTGGGACACGGGCGCGATTTTGACATCGAATTCACCTGCTGCCTTGTCACTCACCAGAGTCTCCTTTGCTACAACCGCTTCAGCAGAAAGCGACGTCGGGATTGCAATCGCGAATGCCAGGGCAAGAAGAATCGCGCGCATCAAAAATCCACTTTGTCGTAATAATCTGGCGGCGCCACGCCATCCATCCGTTCATTGAGCAAGGGGCGAAAACTCGGGCGTGATTTCAGTCCGGAATACCATGCCTTGGTGGCTTCATGCCCGCGCCAGTCGATCCCACCAAGATAATCTGCCACCGAAATATGGGCAGCAGCAGCCAGATCAGCGAGGCTGAGCGTTGCGCCTGCCATCCAGTTGCGATGATCGAGCAGCCAATCGACATAGTCCATCAACTGATTGGCATTCTTCATTGCCTCGCGCAGCGTGGCCCCGTCTGGCGTCGAGCGGTGCAGGATACGCTTGAGCATCCTCTCATGCATAAGCGGTGCAACCACATTGTCATAGAACTGTTCGTCGAACCAAGCCGTCAGACGGCGAATTTCTGCGCGGTTGGTCGCTGTTCCGGAGATCATGGGTGTCTGGTCGACCGTCTCTTCGAAATACTCGCACACCGCTCCCGAACTCATCAGGGATATATTCTTGTCACGTTCGACAAGAACCGGCGTTTGTCCGGCAGGATTCAAATCGAGAAATTCGTCGCGCCGTTCCCAGGGATTCTCGCGGACAAGCTCATAGCCCACGCCCTTTTCTCCCAGAAGAAGCCGGACCTTGCGCGAAAACGGACAGAGAGGAAACTGGTAGAGAAGCCACATTGAACGCAAAGCCATAGCGTCCACACTCCACGCCGTCACCCTGCTTAATGCATCTCGGGCAGCGTACCTTTCATCTTGCGTCCAGCCTTTTCGAGTTCAGGCAACATCAGGGCCATCGCCGACGCCAGCCCGCCCGCTGCACCTACCGCAGCGCGAGTGTCTGACTGCATTTTGCGCTCGAAATCTGGATTATCTCGCTCCGCCAGGTCACGCACCGTGCTGCCATGCATTGTGACGGGTTTACCGCCATTCATGCCTTCCAGTGCCTTGGCGATGCCATCGACACGGATATCGAGAACCGCCGCCACCATGGCACCAAGGGCGCCCGATATCGCAGCCTGGTTTGATGGGTCGTTGAGTGTATCCGCCATATGGGTCAATTCGCGCTGGGCCGAAGATTCGGCTGCCAGTGCAGGTGTTGCAAATGTCAACGCGGCAAGGGGCAGAAGGGCTGAACGCACGGCGAGCCTCCGATTACAGACGGGGGAACAGCCCCCGATTGTGTTTGCCTATAGCCACGCAAAGCTTGTCCTAGCCTGAATGAAACGGGCTAGATACTCCTGAGCCAGATCAATGCGGCAATCCCGGCAACGATCCGATACCAGGCAAATGGCGCAAACCCATAACGGGTCACAATGGCCAAAAATCCCTTGATCACAAGTGCGGCCACCACGAACGAGATGGCAAAGCCTATCGCGATATTGGCGACATCGGCAGAAGCGAGCGCTGCACCTTCCTTGTAGAGTGCAAGCGTTGTCGCGCCCATCATCGTGGGAATTGCAACGAAGAAGCTGAACTCTGCAGCCGTCTTGCGTTCCACGCCGAGCACCAGTGCGCCCATGATCGTCGCGCCTGAGCGGCTCACGCCTGGAATCATCGACAGGCACTGGATGACACCAATCCCAAGAGCAGTTTTCCAGTTCATCGCCTCAACGCTCTCGGTTGTCACCGTCTTCGCCATGCGTTCGATCAAAAGGATGGCAACGCCCCCAAGGATGAGAGCCCAGGCCACAATGGCCGGAGTATCAAGCATCTCCTTGATTGCCTTATAGGCCAGCGCGCCCGCAACGGCCGAAGGAAGAAAGCCAAGCAGGGTATTCCGAGTGAAGGCAACCGGTCCGTCCTTCCAGCCCAATAATCCGATGCCAACACCCCAGAACCGGCGCCAATAGAGCACGATCACGGCGAGGATTGCACCAAGCTGGATTACGATATCAAAAGCGCCGCCCGATCCGTCCTTGAACCCGAGAAGCGCGCCCGCCAGGACCAGATGCCCCGTGGAAGAGACCGGAATAAATTCGGTCAGCCCTTCAACAATACCGAGCAGGATGACCGTCAGCAGATCGCTCATGCTGTGGCTCCGAACCGTCCATGTTTTCGGTACAGAACGAGCCAGCCCGGCGCGACAACGTCGAGCGGCGTCGGGAGGATGCCCAGCGCAGCCAGTCCCTTGCTCTTGGCGCTTACCACATTGTCGGTTTGCAACATCAACCATTGATCGCGCGTGATGGGGGCACCGGGTAGCCACCCGGTAAGAGTGGCGAGCGGTCCCGCTATTTCGTTCGGCACTTCGACGAACAGGCGTTCATGTCCCGTGGCTTCGGCGATCCAGTGGTTGATGCCGGTCATCGAAATGATCTCCGGCCCGCCCAGTTCATATGTCTTTCCAGCATGCATTTGTGGGTCGATGACGATGACAGATACGGCGCGTGCCACATCGCCCACGAATACGGGCTGGAACTTGGTTGTACCGCCGATGATCGGCACGATCGGCAGCATCCGGATAAGTCCGGCAAACCGATTTATGAACTGGTCTTCGCGACCAAAGACTATCGAGGGCCTCAGGATCGTCGCGCCGGGAAAAGCACCCCGCACCGCCGCCTCGCCTTCACCCTTGGACTGGCCATAGGCAGACGGGCTGTCCGGATCCGCACCGATTGCGGAAACCTGCAGGAAGGCCGGCACGCCAGCCGCCCTGGCTGCTGCCGCGGCATTCGCTGCACCCTTGCGATGGACGAGATCAAAATCGCCTTTCAGCACGCCCACAAGGTTGATCACCGCAGTCGCACCCTCGACCGCATGTTTGAGGGTCTCGGGGCGTGTGATATCGGCCGCTACGTAGGCGATCTGTCCAAGGTTTGCCTGTGCCTTCAAAAACCAGCCACGCTTTGGATTGCGGCTCGCCACGCGGACACGACACCCCGCTTTGAGAAGTGCCTGCACAACATACCGGCCAACAAATCCATCGCCGCCAAACACTGTCACTATATCAACCATGTGAACCTGCCCATATCATGCTTGCAAACCCGCAAGTGCCCATGCCGTCCGCGCACCGCATTGACAAGCCGCAACCGTCGCCGTAACCGCGCGCCTCGTTCCCATGTGGCCAAAAAGGGCTGCCCCGTGCCCAGGTGGTGGAATTGGTAGACGCGCTGGCTTCAGGTGCCAGTGGCCGCAAGGCCGTGGAGGTTCGAGTCCTCTTCTGGGCACCATTGTTTTATCTGGACACGTCCACAGATGTCCGGAAAAGTCCATGAAATCAGGCTTTATTGACGCATATACCGTCCACCGGCATTCACACAAATTCATTGCAATTGACGGCATCCGACGGTATATTTGACGGTATCAAATCCGACACGGAGGCGGCGTCATGCTTACCGATCTGGCCGTGCGGCGGGCTACGCCGCGTGATAAGCCTTACAAGCTATCGGATGGCGGTGGCCTTTATTTGCTCGTTACGACGGCGGGACAGCGATACTGGCGCATCGATTACCGCTTCGCCAACAAGCGCGCGACCGCTGCCTTAGGTGTTTATCCGACAATTTCCCTCGCCGAAGCGCGCATCAAGCGTCTGGAAGTAAAAAAGCAAATTGCCGACGGGGTCAATCCGGCAGCGAAGCGCAAGATCGACAAGATCACCGGTCCGCTAGCCAATTTGAATAGCTTCCGGGCAGTTGCAGACGAATGGCTGGACATGGCCCGCCGAGAAGGCCGCGCCGAAGTGACGTTGAGCAAACTGACGTGGCTGCTTGACTTCGCCAACCCGATTTTGGGCGACCGCAAGATTGGCGAAATCAAAGCACCGGAATTGTTGGCCGTGCTCCGTGCCGTCGAAAAGCGTGGTCACTATGAAACAGCGCGCAGATTGCGCAGCACCTGCGGGCAGGTGTTTCGTTACGCCATTGCCACGGGCCGAGCCGACCGGGACATATCAGCGGACCTGCGAGGCGCTCTGATCGTGCCCAAAGTGACGCACCGGGCGGCCATCATCACCCCCAAGGAAGCAGGCGTCCTGTTGCGGGCGATAGATGCCTATTCAGGCTACCCGATCACTCATGCGGCCCTTCGGCTTGCGCCGCATGTCTTCGTGCGCCCTGGGGAGCTTCGGCAGGCCGAATGGAGCGAGTTCGATTTTACAAAGAGAGTTTGGATCATCCCCGCCAGCAAGACCAAAATGCGCGTCGCCCATCGCGTTCCGCTCACCCGGCAATCACTAGCCATCTTGGGAGAACTAGGTGAGATCACTGGCACTCGCCGTTACCTCTTCCCGGCCCAAGGCAAACGGGATCGCCCCATGTGTGAAAACACGATCAACCTTGCGCTGCGGCGCATGGGATTTGACGGAAAGACTATGACTGCTCACGGCTTTCGCGCGATGGCAAGCACACTGCTCAATGAACAAGGTCGCTGGAACCCCGATGCGATTGAACGCCAGCTTGGCCATGCGGAGAGTGACGAAGTGCGCCGGGCCTATGCGCGCGGCGAGCATTGGGAAGAACGGCTGACGATGATGGCAAGCTGGTCAGACTATCTTGACCAACTCCGTTCTGGCGCGAAAATTCTGCAAGGGAGTTTCCGCAAGCCACCTATTGCTTTGGCTTCTCAATAAGCCGCTTCAAGCTGGCGACGGTGATAAGAGTTGAGGCACCGACTTTCACGGTATCGAGCTTGCCTGCCTTTATCAGCTCGTAAATCTTCGACCGCCCGATCCCGGTCAACTGCACGGCAATCGGCACGCGGACGGTCAGCGGTTCAATCGGGAGAGTCATAGGCGGCGACCCAAACCATATTGTCGTCGTTCTCACTCCACACTTGGCAACATTCCCGGCACCCATAACGCATTCCTTGGCTGGAGGGTGGCGGCGGATCGACCGGATGGATTCATGGCCTTACCGGTCGATCCGTCGCCGCTCGCATTTTCGCCGAAACGACCCCAAAAAAGAACCTGACATTCCTGCGACGCTGCACGCCTGTGTGCTACGGAGCGCCTTGTGTGGAAAATTCAACGCGAGTTAGCACTTCGGACTCGCCATTTTTCTGCGATTTTCGCCGAACTCGCCAAGCCTGCGGCATTGCTGCCGGTATGGCTTGCTCGAATGAAGGACGCTTGCGACCACGCTAAGCCTGCCACGATGTGCAAGAAACCGGCCTCAATCCTTGCGTTGAACGATGTCGGCACCTCACACCGTTTTTCTACACCTCGCTAAGCGCGCCGCCAACTCTTTGAAAAACTGCGAAACGACCGGAGAAAGATGGCCCCGCACATCGTTCTCTTTTATCTTGCCCTCGAAAATCAGGGCAATTTCAGCCGCCGAACGCCCCCCACACTGCGAAATTTCGGGGACAGAAAGGGCGTCCATACTTGATCGCAGCCATCCGCCTTTCAGTGGTCAATCTCTTCTAAGCATGTTTCCAAACGGGCCTGCAATTCCGGACCAACCCGCTTGAAGCCGAAGAGTCGCGCTGCCGCTCTAATGATGTCCTGATCCGATCCGCCTGCATTGTCCTCCAAGGCAATCTCTAGGCAGCGCATGACTTCAAGTTTCGATATGTTCGCTGGCGAGGTCGTTGGAATCGTTTCTTTTGATCGGTCACGAACGGGCGGGTCTTCGGCTTGCGCTCTTGTAAACCAGAATTTTCCATCCTGAACCAATGGAGTTTCGGCTGATCGCATAGCCATCTTGAGCGCTTGTTGGGTCGCCTTTAGGATTCGTGACCCGGCTTTCTCTTTACCAAATGCAGCCGCAATTCGGCGCGCTGCCTCTTCTTCGTGAATAGGCCCCTCGGTCTCCACGACTGTGGTTGCAAGGCGCGCTAATGAACTGATGGCAACCTCATGTGGCTCTAAATGTGTTTTAATGGAAACCCATGCCTTTTGGTAAGGCGGCATTGTCCGTTGACGCGCTTCTATGAGGCTGATTGGTTCAACTGGCGCGGCCTGCGAAGTCACAACTGCCTCCTGCTTGCCACCATTGTTTGCACCCGGAACTTTGAGACCAGCCGCGCTTACACGAAAGGCTTCGTCCAGAGCGGCTCGCAATCGTTCCAACTCGGCGGTGCGCCGGTAAAACCAATCGGTTGACCAGATTCGGTGAAATTTCCAACCGAGATGCTCAAGCACCTCTTGGCGAAGACGATCCCGTTCCCGCGCCCAGAGCGCACTGTGGTAGGTAGCTCCATCGCACTCCACTGCGAGAATGTATGTGCCGGGCCGATCAGGATGGCGGACGCCAAGGTCAATCTTGAAACCAACCGTTCCGACTTGGTGATCCACAAGGAAGCCTAGTTTTCGGATTTCAGTAGCAATGTCAGCTTCAAAAGGTGTGTCGGGTTCCGCGTCGGTCGCCACGCGTTCGTCGATTATTCCGGTTTTGGCATAATCGAGAAACCGTTTGAGGACGCGTGGCCCTTCCAGCTTCGTTTTCGATAAATCCATCTCGCCGGGATCGAACGAGCAGAATACCTCGCAACGGACGCGCGCACGCGTAAACAGGACATTCAACCGGCGTTCGCCACCTTCGTTGTTGACGGGGCCAAAACTCATTGACGGCTTTCCGCCGGGAACACTCGGTCCGTATCCGACGCTCACCAGAATGACGTCGCGTTCATCGCCTTGGACGTTTTCAATATTCTTGACGAACACGTCCTCGCTCCCGCCCTCGCGCAGGAAACCATCAAGCGGGGCGTCTTGCCGCCTTTGATACTCCAAGAGTTCGGTAATGAGATTGCGTTGGGCGAATGAGAAAGTAACGATTCCAAGAGAAAGGTCTGGTGAGGTTCGGGCGTGCTCAGCCACTCGTTTCACCAATGCTTCGGCTTCAATACGGTTGTCACGCTTGCCGCCCCGGTCATAAATGCCGGAAACATGAGAAAACGTCAGACCATAATTGGGGTCGCCTTGAAGCGGGGATGGGGGCAGGATCAGGCCGTCGCCGTAAAACTCCCGGTTTGAGACGCGGATCAATGAAGGGTCGCGTGATCTGTAATGCCATTCCAGCATTCGCGTTGAAAGTCCGCGCGCTTCGCAAAGCGTCAATATGCTTTCGAGGTCGCCAACCTTTGCTACCCCGTCCAGCAGTCCCGAAACTTCCTCTTCATCGTCTTGGTCCTCTCCGCCCGATAGCCGGTCAAAGAATGAAGAGGGCGGCAATTGTTTTTGGTCGCCAACCACAACAATCTGGTGCGCCCTTGCGATTGCACCCAACGCGTCCTCTGGCCGTACCTGGCTCGCCTCGTCGATCAACAGCAAGTCGAATTCGATTGAAGCAGGCGGGAGGAATTGCGCCACTGAAATCGGACTCATCATAAGGACAGGCTTGATCCGTTGAATGGCTTCCCCTGCGTTTGAAATCAGCTTTCTGATTGGCGCATGGGCCTTCTTCTTTCCAATCTCGCCGCGGACAAATCCCATCGCTCCTTGCGCGCCTTGCGGGACTTGATTGAGGTGGCGCGCCCTGATGTCCTTGACGCAATCCCGGCGGCGTTCGACCTCCAGCTTTTGAAAGCCGTCAACAGCTTCATGGCGATCAACATTGCGAAGGTCTGCCAGCGCCGGGTTTGACGCAAGCGCCGTTTTCCAAATGGCCTCCGCTCGGGCGTATAGGAAATTGGTTTCCGCCTGTTGGCCCGTCGTCCGGCCTGCTTCGAGTGCAGGCAATGCTATTTCGAGCTTTGCCGCCTGCAAATTGCTGCGGAGCCGTTGCAGGTTGACCCATTCGTCATATCGCGCGGAGTTAGCTGCGAGTGCTTTCGCCTTGCGCTCAAGGGTGTCCAAGTCGGCATCCTCGAACTTGTCTGTTCGAATGGCCTCGTTCAAATTGAGCTTTAAATCCTGAATGATCTCCTCGAAATTTGACCTTGCGGCCGCTGCCCGATCGGTCAATTCGGTTCCAAGCGCCCTCCTGTTTTCGGAATCGCGCGCCAGTGCGATGATCGAGTCCGGCCTCGCATCACTGCCAGCCGAAGTCGCTCGCTCCGCCCAACCGGCTGCACTCAAAAGTGACTGAAACGGAGTCTTTTCTCCTCGCCACTCATCGCCAAGGATCTTCGCGCACCATCCCTCGTCGTCCCGCCATTCGGATCGAAATGCCGAAATCTCGATAAGGCAATCGACAAGCTCTGTCCGATTCGAGGCCGATTTCGGCAACGCGTCTTGCAACAATTCGCCAAGTTCGCGGCTTGCGCGACGATATGCTGAACCCCAACGCGCAAAAAAGGAGCCTTCCCCTGCAATCAATGCGGACCGCAGTGACGTGGCGTCAAATCGCCAAGCGGAATCGTTAAAGGCCGAGGCGTTCGCCTCACGCGCCGATTGCCAGCGCAGACCGGCTTCAAGATTTTCTTGAAGCCGTGCCTTGTCTCGCAATTCAAGCAATGACCTCAGCGTCTCGTCGCCAAATTCGGGTGCATCGCCAATGCTCGAAAGCTGGCTTGCCATTGGCTCAGCGACGGAAAGCATCGACTTGGTTTCGACGCCCAACGCCTCTGCTGCGGCATTGATTGCTCGATTGAGCGCCGCTGCCGTCTCTGCAACGACTGTCAACTTGTCCGAAAGGCGGGCAAGGTCTGTGGGTTGCAAGTCGAGCTGACCGACCCCGAAAAACGGATGGTCATGCAAAGCCCCTGCATCCCTGACTGCATCCCCAAATATTGCCATCAGCGATCCGAGCCGCTTAGCCTCGTCGATGTGTATGTCAGCAAGGCCATCTGCCGGAAGCGTGGGTGCCGGCGCGGATAGCCCCATGAAATGGACTTGGCGCGCCAGCGCGTCGAAAGCGCTTTCGCCACTTCGTCCCACCTCTCGGTGCAAGTCTCCGGCAATCCCGTTCAGCCGATCTCGCGCCGCCGTGAGCTTATGTGGCTGTTCTGGCATCGCTGGTATCGCGCGAGCCGCATTCAGCGTTCGACCCAATTCTGCTAAAACGGCCTTTTTGTTCGCGCTCTTGGAATGAAGCTCCAAACAAACGTCTGACAGCCCAACATTGACAAGGCGTTTGTGAACGACTGCCAACGCGGCCATTTTCTCAGCAACGAAAAGGACTCGCTTCCCGTCTCGCACCGCTGAGGCGATGATGTTGGTGATCGTCTGCGACTTGCCTGTCCCCGGCGGTCCTTGAACAACGAGGTTGCGGCCACTGCGGACCTCTTCGATCACCTTTGCTTGTGAGGAGTCGGCGTCAACCACATGATAAAGTGTTTCGGGGGGAAGCCGCTCGTCCAAGCGCTCCTCGGCACCGAACATCGGCTCCTCAACCTCAAACCGTTCATACAGCAAGCCGGTGGTGAGCGAATGTCGCTCCAAAGCATTATCGGGCCAGTTCGCAGGATCAAGGTCACGGAACATGAGGAGCTTGGCAAAGGAAAAGAAGCCAAGCTGCATCCCGTCTCGATCAATCGACCAACGGCTTTTATTCGCGACCGTCTCTTCGACCTCGTCAAAATATCCGCACGGCGTCCAGCTATCGTCGATTTCGATTTCGGGCAGGTCGATTCCGAAATCTCCCTTGAAGCGCTCCTGCAAAGGGAGGTTCGTGGAAACCTCGTCGTCTCTGATTTTGAGATCGAAGGTTGATGTTCGTTGATTCCGAACCAACTCGACGGGTAGAAGAAGCAAGGGAGCTTCCCGCTTCACGTTGCTGGTTTCGTCCTCAAACCAAGTGAGAAACCCCATTGCCAAGAACAAAATGTTGACACCTTGCTCTTCCTCTGCGGTTTTTGCATCCCGCGAGAGCTTCAACAGCCGCTTTTGCAGGCCATCTGGGCCAAGCCGGGTTTCAAGCTGGTTATCGGTGAATCGAGACTCCGAGTCTGTCGCTATACCGTGCGCGGCCAAGCTGGGAGTATCGCTGTCGCTATCCTTATCTTTCCCGGTTGCCAAAAAGCGCATCGTCTTTCCAGACGAAGCCATCAGCTTATATATTTCGTTCGATTTCTCATTGATAATCTCAAGGGAATTCGATCTCTTGTTTTGCCGGTTCACATGAATAAGGCGGTTGCGAGTTCCAGTTTCAACGAGCCTGCGCCTCGTTTCCTCAAATAGCCTTCTGACTGCCCCAATTTGACTGACTTGATCCATGCGATTGTTACTATTCCTCTTTTGGAAACTCGGGCATACCATTGAGATCGCAGGACAGGAAGCAATAGAGTAGGGGGGCGAAACGTGGGCTGTTTGGATGGACACGGAAAAACTCGCCCGCCCTTCGCTTGGGAGGAAGCCCGCCGCCTGACCCTCCGCGCCAAGCTCGATGCGCTCTACTTCATCCTCTCCGGCGTTTTCGACCCCGACAACGCGGCAGCCAGCCGCGACGACATCCGCGACATATATTCCACCTTCCCCATCGTCGCCGAAAAAGAGACGGAAAAATGGGGCAGCTACAAAAGCGAACAACTCTGCCTTGCGTGGATTAGCGAGGTGATGGCAGGGCAGCCGGATGCCGGAATTGGCGCTTAAATGGCAAGAATTCGCGCTATCGAAGTCAGCAACTTCCGCTCATTGAAGGAATTCGCTTGGTTTCCCTCCGCAGGGATTAACTGCCTTATTGGTCCCGGCGACAGCGGAAAGTCCACCGTGCTGGATGCAATTGACCTGTGCATGGGTGCGCGTCGCAACCTCCAAATCAGTGATGCGGACTTTTACAATCTCGACAGTGAAACGCCGATTGCGATCTCGGTGACGATTGGCGATCTCGATGACGGCCTGCGACGCATCGACACATATGGCTCATTCCTTCGCGGCTTTGATGCCGCTTTATCGAATATCGAGGACGAACCCGAAGCGGGAATGGAAACCGTCCTGACGCTTCGGCTGACCGTGACCAATGATCTTGAGCCGAGTTGGACACTGGTGTCTGATCGGGCCGCCGCTGCGGGAATGTCGCGCTATCTGACGTGGGCTGATCGCGTCAGGCTTGCCCCGACGTGCGTTGGCGCGGTTGCCGACTATAATCTGAGTTGGCGGCGCGGCTCGGTGCTCAACCGGCTTTCCTTAGAAAAGGCCGACGCTTCGGCGGCGCTCGCAAAAGCGGCAAGGGAAGCAAGAAACGCATTCGGAGCTGATGCGGGGGCGCAACTGGTCGAAGCACTCGCCAAGGTGGCAGCCGTAGCCAAGTCGCTCGGTGTTCCCGTCGGCAATTCGGTTCAAGCCATGTTGGACGCCCATTCAGTGTCCTTCGGTGGTGGCACGATTTCACTGCACGACGAGGCCGGGATACCACTGCGGGGGCTTGGGACAGGATCGACGCGCTTGCTGGTCGCGGGTTTACAGGGACAAGTGATCGACCAATCCAGCATCATCCTTGTGGACGAGGTTGAGCATGGCTTGGAGCCACATCGGCTTATTCGGTTTGTTGGCTCAATCGGTGCAAAAAAGGCAAGTCCGCCGCTGCAAGCCTTTATCACCACGCATTCGCCAGTCGCGCTAAGGGAGCTATCGGGCGATCAATTGTTCGTGCTGCGCCGAACAGGCGATAAGCACACGGCCAAACTGGTCGGCTCGGACAATGCGGTTCAGGGAACAATCCGCAAATTTGCGGAAGCCTTTTTGGCCCCGTCAGTTATCATTTGCGAAGGTGCAAGCGAAGTCGGCTTGGTCCGTGGGATCGACTTGCACCGTGTGTCCGAAGGCTCCACCTCGATAGGCGCGTGTGGTGTAGCCCTCGTCGATTGCGGTGGCGGCGGGCCGGATAAGCCGTTCGAGCGGGCTGCGGCGTTTCACGCGCTTGGCTACCGGGTTGCCGTGATCCGGGACGATGACAAGCCGCCAACGCCTGCGGTCGAGGCCGCGTTCTTGGCGCTCGGCGGCGCAGTTACAAAGTGGGAAGTTGGTCGGGCATTGGAACAAGAGCTTTTTCTCAGTCTCGCGGACGCAGACGCGATGCTGCTCTTGGCCAAGGCGATTGGGCTTCACGGGACTGATCTGATCGATCTCCATATCAAGTCCGCATCCAATGGCGCGATTTCTTTGAACGACATTCAAACGTCGGCGATAATCGACGGAGTCAGCGATCAACAGCGCCAAGCGCTCGGCGTGGCCGCAAAGTCAAAATCGGCGGCGTGGTTCAAATCTGTCTCGTCGATGGAGGCCGTGTCACGGGCAATCATCGGGCCGGGTCTTGCAAATTCGACACCTGAATTCCGCCAAAAGGTGAGTGATATCTTCACTTGGGCGGAAAATGGCTGAAGCCGCACCGGACATTCTGGCAATCAATAGGGGAACCATTACCGCTCCTGCCGGGTGCGGCAAAACGCACCTCATCGCAGAAGCCCTTACGAGGCACTCCGAAATCAAGCCAATCCTTGTGCTGACGCATACCAACGCGGGCGTGGTGGCGTTGCGCGGTAGGTTAGATCGGGCCGGAGTGCCTTCGCGGTCGTATCGCCTTTCCACCATTGACGGTTGGGCGATGCGTCTGATTTCAAATTTTCCTATGCGGTCGGGACACGACACCAAAATACTCGAACTGAAAACACCGAAAACTGACTATCCCGCAATCCGCGTTGCAGCTTGGAATTTGTTGAAGGCGGGACATATCGCTGACGTGCTAAAGGCCAGCTATGCTCGCCTGATCGTCGATGAGTATCAAGACTGCTCAGTCCCACAGCACGCCATTGTCTATTACGCTGCCCAGTCACTCCCAACCTGCGTCCTTGGCGATCCGATGCAGGCGATTTTTGGCTTCCAAGGCAATGCGCTAGCAGATTGGGAAAACCAAGTCTGCAAACACTTTCCTTTGGCGGGGCAATTGGCCAATCCTTGGCGCTGGACCAACGCCGGAAACGAAGGCTTTGGGCGCTGGCTGTTGGATGCCCGCGAGCGGTTGCGCACGGGGCAAGGAGTAGATTTTCAGTCCTGCCCGGAGCATGTGCATTGGGCGCATCTTGATGGAACCGAAGACCACAAGAAGCGTCTCCAAGCTGCTCTTGTACCTTGTCTTGCCCCTGACGGGCGTGTTCTAATTATCGGTGAAAGCACAAGTCCTACCAATCAGCGAAAAATTGCCAGCCAGACGCCGGGGGCGGTGGTCGTGGAAAGCGTAGATCTGAAAGATCTCGTCGCGTTCGCCGCCAAGTTGGATTTGAATTCGCAGACGGCGTTTGCAGAGCTGGTCGGCTTTGCATCCGACGTGATGACAAATCTGGGAGGGCCGCAGCTGGTCCAGCGGATAGGCTCGCTTCAGGCTGGGACGGCGCACAAGCCACCAGACGAAGTCGAAGCTGTCGCGCTACAGTTTTGCGCCGTTCCCAGCCGAAAATCAGCGCTAGACCTGCTTGTCGAGATGAACAGGCAACAGGGAGTTAGGGTCCACCGTCCGGCAGTTCTACGCTCGTGTATGACGGCTTTTCGCAACGCCGACGACTCACCGGGCAACAGCTTCTACGATGCTGTGGTCGCGGAAAGGGAGAAGAATCGTTTGATCGGTCGTCCGCTTCCTAAACGAGCCGTTGGAAGCACTCTGCTACTAAAGGGCTTGGAAGCCGACATTTCGGTCGTGCTTCATGCCGACGATTTGGACGCGAGAAACCTCTATGTTGCTATCACGCGCGGTGCCTCAAGGCTGGTCATCTGTTCAAAATCGGCCACGTTGACGCCTGCCCTGTAAAGTCGGGCTTCTCGAACGATGTGGCCGCGACAAATCTGACCTTTTGGGCTGCTCCATACTGTGATTTGAGTCCCTATGGAGGACTAACGCCAGTCCTGAGACGGTATTTTTGACGGTATAAATCGCAGAAATCAGTCAATAAAATATTGAGAAATATGATGTTATAAACACATCACGGTCCCTCTTCTGGCACCAATTCCTGATTGCAGATGATCGGCTCCGCTCGCCAGCGCGTTTGCCATGCCAAGGCCCGGGAAAAATCGTCCAGATGCCTCCGCGCCTCTCAAAAGGCTAGTAAAGGCTAGCCCAAAACGCTTTTACAGGCATCCCTCTCGTCCGGCATCTGGATGGCCAGGTTGCGGGTTCGCGTGATTAAGCGAGCACCCGTCGCCCGCCTTTTTAGTCATGTTTTGGGACATCCAATTCGCTACAACTAACGACATATTGTGTCGTCTGGACGAAGCCTTTAGCCGAAAGCCGTATAGGGGGAGGGTGCTTCGATTTAACCAACGTCCTGGGTCGCACGAGGATGGAGCCTTTCGGTAACGGGGTTCTCGATGAAGCACCAAATCGTCGCCTCCGTTCCAAGTACTCTGGGACGGAGGCGACAGGATTTTTTGATCTGTTTTCCAGCTTTGGTATCGTTGAATTGAACAGGTGCAAATGCCGGCAAGCAAATCATGTAGGGGCTTGACCCAGTGAGCATTCCATTTGGCGCCATTGTTCATGAAGCGATCCGGGTCGAGGCAACAAGCGGCCAGGAGACGCTAATTGTCCGTTTCAGCAGACGATCCCGCGATGGCAGTTACGCCAATGAGGAGATCGAATCGGTCCGCGAAGCGCACGCCTGCAGGCTGGTGACGGCGGTCCTGGAACGCGGCGAAGGCGGCTTTTGGGGAAGCTGGTTCGGATTGCGTGAGCCTGGGTGGCTGGCACCGCCCCCTTCGCTTAAAAGAGGCGAGAACAGCCCGTCTGTATTCGTTGGGCGCAACCGCCGGCAACTGGCGAGGACCGCTTAAAGTTCAAGAGCGGTGCGTGGGCGTCAACCGGCCAATGATTGTGTTGCCGATAGGCCACGCCATGTGATCAACGCAGGATATTAACTATCTTCGACCGTGACAATCGCGCGGAAACAGTTACCAGGAGCTTAACTATCCAGCGGTTCGCAGCCGAGTCGCAACGACGACTATACCGATCGTTAGATCATGATTTGGAGTAAAAATGTGAAAAATCTCTCTTTCATCGCTGCTGCGGGAATTAGCGCTTCCTTTGCCGTTGCAACACCCGCATCGGCTGCTGTGGTTGCCTGTTCGGTTACAGACATAACGCCAAGTGCTCAGGCTTGTGCCGGCTTTTTTAGCGGCAACCTGATCAGCAGCTCACCGGCCAATATTACTGCGCAAAAATCTGCCTTGGCGACCTTGGGCTTCACTTGGGACGGCACGACGGTCCTTGAGACCCTTTCGTCCTTGAATGGCTCACATTCGGTCGACTTCGCGACCTTGCTCAAGGGCATATCCTATGTCGCGTTCCACTTTGGGAACGGTCAGGGCGGACCCGGCAACGCTACGGCCTTCTATCGGGTGGACGCGGGCACCGGCCTTGACGTGATCGGACTGGCCTACAATGCCAGTTCAAATGCGCGGCTCTATTCGACAACGCCGACAACCGTGGTTCCAGAGCCCGCGACATGGGCCATGATGTTGGCTGGCATGGGCCTGGCGGGTGCTGCGATGCGTCGACGAAAGGTTAGAACCACCCTCTCCTTCTCTTAGAAGCAACAAAGCTTCAATCGCGCCGTTGGCCCCGAAAAGGGCGGACGGCGCTTTTGTATCTGGATGGCCCGCTCTGCAGGACTCGAACCTGCAACCCTCGGGTTCGAAGCCCGATACTCTATCCGGTTGAGCTAAGAGCGGTGAAAACTATTTAGCCTATTACCCCGGTGGCGCAACTCAGTTCTGCCACAACTGTCCTGTCGCATCCGGACCAGCAACAAGTTCCGGCTGTGCTCCAAGTTCTTTTGATGTTTACCGAATGATATGGTTCTTTGCGTATTAGGGTGCATGTGCGAGTTGCGCCGTTTCGCAATTGGCCTCTATACTGACAGGCAGCGGCTAAATCGGGGGGAAGCATTTGGCAGATCAATTGCAACGCGTTGAACCCGGCGGACTGTCAGGTGGTATCGAAAATCAAGCCGGCTCTGCGCCTGCTGTATCGATCGTAATACCCGCCTATAATGAGCAGGATGCAATCGGCGTCACCATCGAAAGCGTCCGCCAAACCCTTCGCGCAGCCGGCATTCGACACGAGATTATCGTGGTCAATGATGGGTCCTCGGATGACACTTTGGCGCGCGCACGCGCAACGGGCGCACACGTTGTAAATTTTCCGCACAATGGTGGTTATGGTCGCGCGCTCAAGGCGGGAATTGCTGTCAGTACGGCGCCGCTCGTAGCGATACTTGACGCTGACGGTACTTATCCGGCGTCGTACTTGCCCGAAATGATCGCGATGATGGCCTATAACGATATGGTTGTGGGGGACCGCGGGGCGGCGATGAAAGGCGTTCCGATGATCCGCAGACCGGCCAAATGGGCGCTCAACGGGCTTGCCAGCTTGCTTGCTCAACATGAGATTACCGACCTCAACTCCGGACTGCGTGTCTTCCGTCGCGGTCCGCTCGAACAATTTGTACCGCTCCTGCCCGACGCCTTTTCATTCACGACGACAGTCACCTTGTGCATGCTCGCGTCGGGAAAACGTGTCTCATATTTGCCTATCATCTACGGCAAGCGTGTCGGCCAGTCGAAGATCCGCGCGAGTGACTTTGGCCGGTTCATGTTCCTGGTCTTTCGCCTCACGGTCTATTTCCAGCCGCTCAGGGTATTCCTGCCTGCCGGATTGATGTTGTTTGTGTTGGGGTTCGTGAAAGCGCTGTACGATGTCTATATCGACAATCTCTCGGAAACGGCCGTGCTTGGATTGCTCGGTGCGGTGCTTTTATGGGCGCTCGGATTGCTGGCTGACATGATCGCGCGTCTGCACCTACGACCGCCTACCGATCCCGCAATAAAGTGAATACCGCACGCTTGTCGGGGTCCGCACGTGTGCGCGGGATACCATTGATCTGGCTCGTTCGCGTCGGTGTCAGCGCACTGATGCTCACGCTTATCTTCACCTTTGTGCCGTTCGCCAGCGTATGGGCCGCCGCACGCCAATTTTCGCCCGGGCTCTGGCTGGCAGCACTCGGTCTGTTCATTGCTGGCCATGCTGCCTCCGCTGCCAAATGGCGGTTGCTGATTGGAGAAGGCGTTTCCTACCGTCAGGCGTTTCGCGCCCATCTGGCAGGGCTGGCCGCAAATCTGGCCCTTCCTGGAGTTGCTGGCGGCGATGTGGTCCGGGCAGGACTGGTCATGGCCAAGGCGCACGACAAGGGCAAGCTGGCCGTTGGATCGCTGGCGGACAGGGTGCTTGATACGCTTGGATTGCTGCTGATCGCCCTTGCAGGCGCCTATGTCGCCTGGCGCCCCGAGATGAATGCTGGATCTGGATGGGGCTGGCTTATGCTGGCGGCCCTCGCCCTTGTGGCTGGCGCTTTTGTTGCCATGCCGGCGCTCGACCGAATGCTCAAGCAGCGAGAGGTGAATGGCAAGGTGACCTGCATCATTGGCAAGATGGTCAGCGCGACAGCAGATCTCATGCAGCAACCTGGGCGTTTGTTTATCTGCCTTGGAATTTCCATGATGGTTCAGTGCCTGTTCGTCGGGATCAACATTGCCTTTGCGCACGCGGCACATGTCGATGCCCCGATCGCGGCATGGTTCTTTGCCTGGACGACGGCGAAGATCATTGCGATTGCACCGATCAGTCTTGGCGGGCTGGGCGTTCGCGAGGCGAGCATGGCCGGCCTTCTCCGGCCGTTCGGTGCAGATCCGGGGCAGGTCGTGGCAATCGGACTGATCTGGCAATCTGTGCTTTATGCCAGCGGTGCGATCGGCTTTCTCGTCCAACTTCAACGTCCAACGCCTGAAACCTCAACGACGAAAGGCTCACTATGAATCACGTCGTTGTGCTGGGCGCAGGGCCGGCGGGTGTCGGAGCAGGTTTGATGCTTGCACAAAGCGGCAAGGCTGCGGTGACGGTCCTTGAGCGTGCACCCCGTGTCGGCGGAAATTCGGGCAGCTTTGTCATCGATGGAATCCATTGTGACTTTGGAAGCCACAGGCTCCACCCGGCGAGCGAACCGCATATCCTGAAGTTGATTCAAGACGCCGTCGGACCGGATCTGCTGTGGCGGCCGCGCCATGGCCGTATCCGACTCAAGGGCCGATGGATTCATTTTCCGCTCAAGCCCGTCGACCTTCTGCTCCGCTTGCCGAAGGGCTTCACCTTTCAATTGATGTGGGATGCGGCAACCAAGAAATTCCGTCGTCCTCCCCCAGGCGAGCCGACCTTTGCCAGCGTGCTGCATCAAGGCCTTGGCCCGGCGATGAGCGAGAATTTCTACTACCCCTATCTGCGCAAGCTGTGGGCTCTTCCTCCTGAAGAACTGGCGGTGACACTGGCGACCCGGCGTGTGTCGGGAAGCTCGATCGGCAAGATCATTGGGAAGATCCTGGGTCAGGTGCCGGGCATCAAAAAGCCCCAGACCGGGGGATTCTTTTATCCCAGAAAAGGTTTTGGCCAGATCAGCGAGGCGCTGCGCATCGAGGCGGAAAAAAGGGGCGCTGCGTTCGCACTGGAGGCGTCTGTTTCCGCGGTTGAACATACGGGCGGGCGCGTGACAGCCGTCCGCTATGCCAAGGAGGGTGTCGAGCAGCGCCTGGAGACGGGCACCATATGGTCAACGCTGCCGATTACCAATATTGTCGCAATGATGGATCCGCCCCCGCCTCCCGAAGTAACGGAAGCGGCGGCGCGTATTCGCTTTCGCGGGATGATCCTGATTTACCTGATCCTCGAGCAGCAGCAGTTCACTGAATATGATGCGCACTATTTTCCAGAATATGCTGTGCCGATCTCCCGACTGTCGGAGCCGAAGAACTACTCGGCGAGTATTGAGCCCAAGGGTAGGACCATCCTTTGCGCAGAACTGCCCTGCGATCCGCAAGAATCATTGTGGGCACTTTCTGACGATGAGCTGGGCGCCAAATTGTGCGAGTGGCTCGCCGGCGTCGGGCTTCCGGTCACTGCGAACGTGCTTCGGACCGAGACGCGACGGCTGGGCTATGCCTATCCTGTCTACGATCGCAATTTTGAGGCCGATCTTGCCGTGATGGACCGCTGGGTCGAGGGTATAAAGGGTCTGCTGACCTTCGGCAGGCAAGGTCTGTTCGCGCATGACAACACCCATCACGCGCTGGCCATGGCACATGGCGCGGTTGATTGCCTGGGCGACGATGGTAGCTTCGACCTTGCGAAATGGCACGATTATCGGAGGATTTTCGAAACCCATGTGGTTGAAGACTGATGCGCGATGAACGCCTCGTCCTGACCTATCACTCGATCTCGGAAGCGGATGGGCCGACGAGCATTTCGCCTGCGGATTTTGCGATGCAGATGCAGGCACTTGCCGATTCAGGCTATCGCAGCTGGCGGTTGGGCGACTTCATCGACTGGCATGATGGCAAGCAGGATGATGGAAAACAGGTTCTGATCACCTTCGATGATGCGTTTGCCGATTTTGGGAGCGTCGCAGCTCCCATTCTCGATCGTCATGGCTTTTCGGCGCTGGTCTTCGTGCCGACGGCGCGGCTTGGTGGGGCCGAGGAATGGAAAGGCGGAAACCGAACGCCGCGACCCCTGATGGACTGGAACACGATCCGGGCGCTGGCAAAGGATGGCATCGAATTTGGCGGCCATAGCCGTACCCATGCCGACCTGACCGCGCTCGATCCTGCCGCATGCGAGGAGGAGGTCGCGGGCTGCGCGGAGGATCTGGCGACGCAGCTTGGCCAGCCAGTGGAGAGCTTTGCCGCGCCCTATGGCCGCGTCACCCCTGACGTTGTCGCGATAATTGCGCGGCATTACCGCGCGGCGTTCGGTACACGGCTTGCGCAGGTCCGGCGCGATCATGACCGGTTTGATCTGCCACGCATCGAAATGCATTATTTCCGTGACAAGAGGCGCTGGCAGGGTCTGTTGGACGGACGTCTCGGTTATTTGAGAGTCCGTCAGGGATTGCGCGCCGTCAGGGAGAGTGCAGGACGCGGTTTTGGTGGATAATGGGCCCGCATCGCGCTGCTGCGCGATTCACCATCATTTTCATGTTCAATGAGGCCGAATAGCGGGTAAAGGGCATTGGATCGCGACAGGGAGAGTGCGATGAAAGTCGGGCAGAACATAGATACCGGAAATGCCGCCTGGAATTTTGGCGGCAGCGTTCCAGACACATTTGTCGATCATATCCGTCACTCGGTACCGCTCTATGCCGAAGGCCACGATCTGACCTGCCAGATCAGCGACTGGTTTGTTTCGGGCAGAAGCACGGTATACGAAATCGGCGTCTCGACTGGCGAGCTTCTCAAAAAACTGGCCGTCCACAATGCCCACAAGCCGGGCGCGAAATTTATTGGCATGGATGTCGAGACAGCGATGGTCGCCAAGGCGCGGACGCATTGCGCCGACATTCCCAACATCACGATCCTGGAGGAGGATGGTCGTCTTTTTCCATTCGAAAAGGCGGATCTTATTGTCTCTTACTATACGATGCAGTTCATCCCGCCCCGCGATCGGCAGCTACTTTTTGATCGCATCTATGAATCACTCAACTGGGGTGGTGCGTTCATCATGTTCGAAAAGGTTCGCGCACCGGACGCGCGCTTCCAGGACATTGCAACCGGCCTCTACAATGAATTCAAGCTGCTTCAGGGATTCGATGAAAAGGAAATTGTCGGCAAAACCCGCAGCCTCAAGGGCATTCTCGAACCCTTTTCAACGGAAGGCAATTTTGCCCTTTTCCGCCGCGCCGGCTTCGAGGATGTGACGACCGTATCCAAGTATATTTGCTTCGAGGGTTTCCTGGCGATCAAGTAACGACACCCAAAGAACGGCTTCAACATCCATGCGCTGACCTCGTTTGATCGGGATGTAGCGAATCCAAAGGTACTCATCGGCCATGTGTGGAATTTTCGGGGTAGTGTTGGCCAAAGCGTCGCAAGTTCCCGATCACAAGAAGGTCGTGCAATCAACGCAATCCTTGCATCATCGCGGGCCCGATGCGGCAGTTACGCACTGCGCGCCGGGAATAGGTCTTGGACATACGCGGCTTTCATTTGTCGATGTCGACTCCCGTTCGGATCAGCCGTTCTGGGATGTGACGCGTCGCTACGCGCTCGTATTCAACGGCGAAATCTATAATTTTCGGCAACTCAGGGCTGAGCTGGAATCGGAGGGCGCGACATTTCGAACCACTTCCGACACTGAGGTGTTGCTGGAGATTCTTTTGCGGCGCGACGCAATTCATGCGCTAAACGCACTCGAAGGCATGTTCGCGTTTGCGCTATACGATACGCGCGAGCGAACCCTACTTCTGGCCCGCGACCGGTTCGGCATGAAGCCGCTGTTCATTCATGATGACGGAAACCGCTTTCTGTTCGCGTCCGAAGTCAAGGCGATGAAGCCGTGGTTGGAATTGCGCGCCGACCGCTTCATGGTCAGCGCCTATCTCCTCAAATTTGGCGGACCAACAAGCGGACACACTTTTCTTGACGGTGTTACGGCCGTGGGTCCGGGCCAGATGGTGCTCAAGCGCGCGGGCCAAATCCCGGACGTGGTGAACTTCGCGCGTCTCGAAGAGTTCATGACGGAATCTGGCTTGCACGAATACAAGCGTAAATCACCGGCTGAAACCGTCGACCATATCGATCAGCTCCTGTCGGAGAGTGTAAGCGCGCATTTGCTGGCAGACGTTCCCGTTGGCGCGTTCTGCAGTGGCGGAGTCGATTCTTCACTGATCATGGCAATGGCAGCACGCGAACATAACAACCTGGCGATTTTTCATGCCAACGTAAAAGGTCGGTGGAGCGAATTCGATGCGGCGGCTGCGCTTGCCAAACACCTGAAGCTGGACATGCAGTCGATCGACGTTGAGGAGCAGGACTATGTCGATTTCATCCCGCGCACGATCGCCCATTTTGAGCAACCCTTCGCCGAGACCCAGAACTGCATCCCGATGATGCGCGTTGCCCAGTTGGCGCGCAATAATGGCGTAAAGGGCCTCTTGTCGGGCGAGGGGTCGGACGAATGTTTTCTGGGTTATCCATGGATGGGTCGCAAACGGTTGACCGATGCATACTACGCCGCATGTAACAGGGCGGGATCGTTCGTCCGCAAACTTCCCGAGATCGGCAACATATTATGGCCTCCAACCGATGATAGCGGCGCGCGTGTCAGCGATCTTTTGAGCCGGTTCGAGAAAGCTGGCGACAACATCCGGATTCATGCTGCAGTCTCCGCCTTGGCGGAACAGGGCGCGACGATGCATCACGTGTGGACGCTGGAATATCTGAACCATCATTTACGCCTTCTTCTGCAGAGGAACGATACAATGGGGATGGCGGCCAGCATCGAATCGCGCTTTCCATTTCTTGATCACAAGGTTGTTCGCGCGGCCATCAACATGCCAGGCGCGTATAAACTGCGCGGCGATTTGACCGCCTTCGACAAGGCCCATCCATTTGTGCGCGACAAGTGGGTCGTGCGCCAGGTGGCGGCGCGCTATGTCCCGCGCCATCTCAGCCACCGGAACAAGTTCGGGTTCTGGACCACCGTGTTTGATCGGATACGGATCGATCCGCGATACTTCCACAACTCATGGATCGGAAACCAGATTGGCCTGTCCGCCACGCAACTTGACGATATGTGCGCGACAAACAAGCCGCACTTTCTGTTGCGTATGTTGCACCTCGATATGTGGGGACGCATGTGCGTTGATGGACAGGACGAAGAGTCCAATATCGGATTGTTGCGTCAGCATGTCCGCATAGCGGCGGAGTAGAGGCGCCGTTTGCCAAGCGCGCTCCAAGACTTGGCGAATGCCCAAGCGCGATAGTCCGATCGGGAGGGCGTGAAGACATCCAGCTGCACTGCGAACGGAGTCTCAAGAATAATCAATTGGCCGATGTCCGGGTGGCATGCCGACACGCCCAGAAAAAGGGCGAATCTGTTCTGACGGACGGCGGCCAACAAGCAGAATTGACAATGCCTCTTTTCATGTTATATATACTAACATCGAGTTTGTTAGACCCACATGTAATTTCGCGGTTGAAGTCTGATTTCGGTCGCAACTAGGCACCGGGATTGGTCAAGCCGTCTTGCGAAAGACAGTGACATGTTCGAGAATGCTCAAGCTTTCAGTTCGCCAGACGTTGCAACGCAAGCGCATATTCCACCAGCTCGCGCGGCGCGGGATCAACTCGGCTCATGGCTGCGGTTGACTGCGCTTGGAGACCAAAAAGCCTTTCGCAGCCTCTATGATGCCACATCGCGACGAATGCTCGGACAGGCGATATCGATACTCCGCGATCGCGATACCGCTGAAGACGCCCTGCAGGACGCCTTTGTGAGGATATGGTCGAGCGCGCGCCATTTCGATCCCGAGCGCGGCCACGCCCTTGCGTGGATGTCCCGGATTATTCGCAACGTTGCAATCGACCGGCTCCGTAGCCAGCGACAGACGGCCCGTTACATTGAATCCGATGAGCATCTTCCTGAGCCGTCGATGCCACCCGAGCCGGTCGACGATCGACTCGATCTCATTGAAGCACTGGATGCACTTACGCCCGAACAACGAAATACCATCCGGATGGTTGTCCTCCAGGGCTGGACACACGAGGAAGTGGCATCGCGTGAAGGCATTCCTACGGCGACAACAAAGTCACGGGCACAGCGAGGACTGAGGCGGCTGCGCGTCGCTCTCGAGGGCGATACTGTGGGTTGGTCCGATTATTCGAGCCTTGAAAAAGCGATAGTTTGAATTTGACGATTTCCAAAATTCCGGGAACGATGTGTCCGGTCAAATCGGGGGTATTATACTGATATGTCAAACGAGCCGCTTCGCGCGCCCTATCAAAGTCCGCTGCGTGCGCGGCTCAAGGAACAAACGTCTCTGATTATTCTGGACGCTGTGGCGACGATCCTGCGCGACGCAGATTTGTCCGCAGTGAGCATCGCCGAGGTTGCCCGGGTCGCTCAAGTCACCGAGCAAACCATCTATCGCCACTACAAAAGTCGCGACGAACTCATCGGTGCATTTTCCAAACACCATCTCAACCAGGCCGTTGGTGGCCCAAACATCGCATTGCCGCAGACGATCGCGGAAATGCTCTCCTGGCTCGAAGATCGCTATCATGCATGGGACAGCGATCGTCAGATTGTGACCGAGACATATCTTTCGCCTCACGGGCGTGCTTTGCGCCAGCCGCTCTATGCGATGGGGTACAAGAACATTATCAAGATGCTTGGGCAGGAACATCCCCATCTTGGTTCAGAAACGAAGCGGCATCTGGCCTCCGCGATGCTTATGCTCATGAGCGCAGAAAATTTTGTCTTCATGCATCGCAACTTCGGTTATGGCCCCGAGGAGGTTCACGCGAGCGTCATCACCGCGATCAACGCGATGATCTCCGGAGCGGCTTGACGCCGCGCCAAGTTGTTTTTCAGGAATCGCGGATCGTTGAGATCTGGGCGTGAATCGCGTCCCAGATTTCGGAACGCGGTGCTTTCATGGTATCATCAATTGGGCCGCCATCAGCAAGACCGGTAGAGAATCGCTCCAGATATTGTGACACGAGGAGACTGAATTCCATGTCTTTCCTGACCCGAACCAAAGCACGGCTCAGATCAGGCCCGATCAGTATCCCCAAGAGATAGTCCAGCGCGAGTGCTTCATCGGCAGACAATTTGCAACCGCAAAGGTCCGCTTCACACATTAGTGTTGTTCCGCACATGCTTAACGGATTTGCCCCACATAAATCATTCACCAATTGGCGAGATCGCCAATTTTCACTTTACACAACAAGTATACGGCCAAACTGCAGGATGGGATGCAGGTGGTGATTGCAAGGTGCGGCTGCCAATCATCTGCTGGGGGGGTCTATGGACGAGGGACCTGCCCCTATCCTGCTCGGAAAAGAAAATACGGGGGGCTTTGGCCCCCCGTATCCTTCGACAACCGCAACGCGTTTCCGAAAACTTCACAGGGGGGGGGTCAGGAGTCCCCGGCCATCGGTGCGGACCTGTCGCGTTTCGCCATGCCGTTACAGGGCAGATCGGTTCTGGCGTCATCATGTCATGCTTGGGACATGACATTCACCTTACGACCGGACGCTCCAAAAAGATGCACGGTGCATCAACTTTTTTCCTCGACCCGTCACTGACCGGGTCTGAAATGCCACAGGCATCAGCCCATTTCGAATCACGCGGCCTCTGGCATGCTCAGTTTTTCAAACCGGTCGAGATGGAAGTCGGCCGATCCGAACTGGCCTTCAATCATCGTCGCTCGCTTGAAGTAATGGCCGATCGACAATTCCTGCGTGATGCCGATGCCGCCATGAGTCTGTATGGCGTTTTGACCCACGAATTTGGCCGATCGCGCAACCTTGGCCTTGGCGAGGCTTACCGCGGCTTTGCGCTCGTCCGTCGGCAGGTCGAGCTTGAGGGTCGCCATTAGTGACATCGAAACGATTTGCTCGACTTCCAAGAACATGTCCGCCATCCGATGTTGGAGCACCTGGAAGCGGCCAATGGGCTGGCCGAACTGTTGGCGTTGCTTTGAATAGTCGAGCGT
>JANLST010000341.1:0-7576 GCA_031362505.1 Sphingomonadales bacterium | reverse complement strand
CCTTTTCATTCGCTCTAATTTATGGTCACCTGGAAATAGAGCGTACGGGTTGTGCCCGCCGCAACCGTCCCCAGGGTTCCATTGAGCGTTCCAGCCGTAACGGATCCGCCAGACGCGCCATCGAGATTGCACGTTCCTGTTGGAACTGAGCCGGTATAAGTGCCGTTCAGGAAACTACTGGCGGCGACAAACGTCGTTTGTGCGGGCAGTGGATCGCTGATGGCGACCGTATTTGCCGCCGCACCGCCCGCCGCATTTGTCACCACGATACAATACTCGACGACCGCGCCCGGGATCAGTTTGGGATTGGTCGATCCATTGATCGGATCGGAGACAACCCGGCTTTGCTTGGTAACGGTAAGCGTTGGTGCCGACACGGTGTAATCGTCGTCATCGCTTGCCTTGCCGTCACGCGCCGCGTCGCCGGCCACTGGTCCGGCAGCATCGGCAAACACCGTGTCCATGCCAGCCGTGTTGGCGCCAACCGTTTCGGCAATGACGGCCCCTTGGCTGCCAACACCCCCGCTTGCGCGGGCCTGTGCCGTCAACGTGACGCCGGCAACATCGCCATTGACCCGTGCAATTGGAATGGCACCGACGAGGAAGACAGTGCGCGATGCATCGGCTGCCACTTCATCAAGGAAGGTTGCCGCAAGATCGGTGCCGGCATCATAGGTGCCATTGCTGTTTGTATCGACGAATACGCCCAGCCCGGTTACGTCAAAATTGTCCGTTCCGCCATGCGCTGCGGTCCCACCGGCCAATTGCGCAGCCGTGAGGCCAAGGTCGAGCGTATCGTTCGACGTGTTTGTGACGGTAAAGGCGGTCACCTGCGCCGATGCGCCTGGTGCTACGCTCGTCGTTACAGATCCGACCTCCGCAACTGTCAGCGTGATCCTGCGATCGACGGTGATGTTATTGGAGGCATTGATGGCCGTTTGTGCAACGCCGCCAACCTGATAGTTCACAGTTGCCGTGTTCGTGATGGTAGAACCAGCAGTCGTTCCGGCAGCAAATGCCGGAGTTGCCCCCAGCACCCCGGCCATCGCGCCACTGGCTATTGCCGGGTGTTTGTAAATATTCGTCATTGGTCCCGATTCCTGTCTTTTCGGATGTGCCGGTTGTTCAGCCCGCGGGCACATATTGGCGGGTGAAATCATCAGCGGACGATGCCTCGAAAGCTCAGTTTGCCCTGAGCGCCTGCTGCAATGGATTGTTTGAGTGCCCAGCGGACATGTGTGACGTCCTCAGGCCTTGCGCTTCGCCATCGGCCGTCCGTTTCTCGAACCTTGAGCGCGGGCAGAACTCCCCAATTCCGACCGCCGTCAATGGAGACTTGCGCGCTGTCACCGCTGCCTAAATAGGCGACAGCGGCAGGGAGCGGGTTGGTCACGATGAAATTACTCGCCGGTGCGTTTCCTGCATTGCGATAATTGAGGATGAAGACGAGCTGATCGCCAGGCGTCACCGCTTTGGGTTCCTCCAGCACAATTCGCGAATGTCCGTCGCTGCCAGCGATTGTTTTTTCCAGAAAAACGGCGCTCGACAGAGTCACGTTGTTGGCCGCAAGCGCGATGCTTGGGGCCAGCAGGGCGATCACAAAAAGCAGTGCTCGCATCAGTTTATCCTCGCTTTGAAAGTAACTGTTCGTGTTTGGCCGCCGGCGACCGAACCAAGCTGCACGGTAACCGCATTGGCAGCGAACTGAGCGGCGTCGGCGTCAGCTGCATCCGTCATGGGAGAGCCCTGCATTGTGATTGTACCGGGCTGAAATGTCGTATTGGCCGGGATCACGTCGCCAATTGCCAGATTGGTGAGTGTCCCCGTCCCCGAGATGGTTGCGACAAGCGTGTAGGTGATGATCGAGCCGGGAACGGATTTTGTACCGGCGAATGGATCAAGAACCGTCGCGCTCTTGACGAAACTCATCGTGGCGCTCTGGATGATATAGGTGCCGCGATCGACGCCGTCAGCGCCCGTCGTTCCAACGACTGCGTCTCCGCCGCCCTGGCCCTGACCGGCGAAAATCGTTCCCGCAGCACCTGTTCCCGTGCGCGCCGCGGCCGTTAGGTCAAGGTCACCGCGATCCAGATCGGCGCCGCCGCCTGGAATAGTCGAAAGCACGAAAACGCGCTTCGATTGGTCCGGTGCGAGCGTGAGGTCGTTAGAGCCAGCCGTATAAATAGTATCGACGCCAGGGTCATAGACGCCATTATTGTTGGTATCGATTACAATCGAGGTCGTGGATGGATCAAACTGGTCTCCGCCAATTGCCGTCGTCGGTGTCAGGTCGAACGCTTCCGACCCATTTCCTGTGTTCGTCACGGTGAAGCTGAGGACCTGGTTGGTCGCACCCGGTGTTACAACGACCGGGCCGGGATCGGCTTTTGCAACGGTGACATCCAGCAATTCATCGACTTTGATATCGACCTGATTGGAATTCGCCGAACGTGGATTACCGCCTGTATCTGTATAGGTTGCGGTTGCAGAATTGCTTATTGTCGTGCCAGCAGTTGTTCCGGCTGCGTAGGCAACAGACGAAAAGCCTATCGCTACCGTCGCGACGACGAGCGGAACGACGTGCAGCAATTGCACGTTCCTGATTGACCAACTGTTCTCGCTTCGCATGCTTTTTTCCGAAACTTGTGTCCGATGTGGATTGCAATGCACCGGAAACGACAAATATTTGGTTAATCAGCACTCAGAAAATGACGTCAGCGATCAAGCTGTGGAAATTGAACGAAAACTCAGGATTTGCGGGCTGTTGAGACCTATCCGGCCACGCCGGTTTGAGCGGCAATCAGGTCATTTTGACGTCAAACGCGGGGCAGATCTGGTTAACATTTTGGCCGACGGACCGCGCCTTGACAGCCCATGCCGCTACGCCTAACAGCCGCGCCTCAACACCGTTCGCGGGTGTAGCTCAGTTGGTTAGAGCGCCGGCCTGTCACGCCGGAGGTCGCGGGTTCGAGCCCCGTCACTCGCGCCATTTCGTTGATTTGCAATTTTCCCGCTCAGTTCCGCGGCTGTCGAAAATGTCCGGTTTCCATCCAGGACAACAGGGGCCTTAGCGGGGCAATCCACACGATACCGCAGAACAAATATATCAGCCCTTGCAGAAAAGCAGGTAGTTGCCCGATTTCATCTGCAAAGCTGCCAACAAATGTGGCGAGCGCTGCAATTAGAACGAGGATCGCCAGAATTCCGGCGGGCTTGCGCCAACTTGGTTTCATATGGACTTGATGCGCGATTGGGGGCTGGTGATCCACTCTTTTTCCGTCAAGATCGCATCGAGGGGAACATCCCAGGGGTCTGTCGAAAGAATCTGGCATTCCTGCACAGACCAAGCCAACCCAATTCTCAAACTTGCGGGGTTTTCCGCAAAAACCCGATCATAATGACCCGCGCCTTGTCCCAATCGGTTTAGCGCGCGATCAAATCCAACAAGCGGTGTCAGAATCAAGTCAGGTGTGCTTGGGAGTGATGAAGCAAGCGGCTGCTGAAATCCGAACGGTGCCGTTTCGAGTGGCTGGTTTTGCGCCCATTCGCGAAAGACCAGTGAGGCGTTACGGCCCGACAGCCAGGGCAGAGCGATCGATTTTCCCAATCGCTCTATTGCAGCCAGCAACGCGCTTGCATCTACTTCGGATCCAGTTCTGATATAGCCCGCTACAGTTTGAGCGTTCTCAACCGTAAGGCGAAATGGCGCAGGCAAAAGGGCGAAGGATTCCTGCCAAAAAACATGATCTTTTTCAAATGCTTTGCGGCGTTTTCTCAGTTGAAATCTGAGACTCTGTTTATCGTTCACCGCAATACTTTCATGAGGTTGGCGGAACCACCATGGCCGTTTGCCGGAATATCCTCTGACGCCGTAAACGTCAGGTGGGAATCGTATACGCAGACCAAGATCTGCGCAGGGACAACCCCCATGGATGTTGAATCGCCTCAGGGATGTTCGAAGGCACGCACCGGGCAGTATCCGCCGATGCCACTCTAGGACGGCTGGTGTTGCTTCTCAAGCCTTGTCGCAATCAGTTCAACCCGAATTGCAAGTGCCTCGAGTGCGGCGGCCAAGCGTGAAGGGATTTCCTGAGTCTGAACCGGCGGCGTTCCGCGGTTTCCTTCAATCGCTTCATCGGCAAACAGCAGGGCGGAAAGGAGGAGCTGTCGAACTTCACTTGCATTGCCGACTGCCGAGCGTGCCTCGATCGCTTTTGCGTCGACAAGCTCTCCCAAACGTTGGAGATGCGGTTCCTCGCCATCACGACAGGCAACCTGATATTGATATCCGCCAACGGAAAGCGTGACCTGTGCCATTATCTGGAACCCGCCACCAATGTGTCCAGATCGGCCAGTACCTTCTGTGCTTCTGCCCGCAAGGCGCGGTGCCGTGCGGTCATTTCGGCGAGCGCCAGGTCGTTGGTCGCGGGCTGGGTTTGCCGAGCAGACGCGGCTTCAATCCGCGCAAGGGCACGCTCAATTCTTTCAATCGCGGTAAACGCCCCATTATCGCTCATGGGAACACGGCATAGCATGTCAAAATCAAGGAGCAAGCCTCTCTTGAAGCGGGCGGAATATCAGGCGGTTGACGCCAGCGCATGCGCGCGACAAAGGAACCGCGCCTGAGCGTGGGCGAGTCGTCCCCCGCAAATTCCGCAAAGGACCGTGATGACCGCCGCGCCCCAACAGCTTGCCAACGCCATTCGGGCCCTTTCGATGGATGCCGTTCAAGCTGCCAATTCCGGTCATCCCGGCATGCCGATGGGGATGGCTGACGTCGCAACGACGTTGTTTACCCGCTATCTCAAATTTGATCCGCAGAGCCCGCGCTGGGTCGATCGTGACCGGTTCGTGCTTTCCGCCGGTCACGGATCAATGCTTGCCTATGCCACGCTTCACTTGAGCGGATATGCACGGCCGACGATGAATGACATCCGCAATTTTCGTCAATTGCATAGTCCATGCGCTGGTCATCCGGAGAATTTCGAGCTTGAAGGCATCGAGTCGACGACTGGGCCGCTTGGTCAGGGCTTGGCGATGGCGGTCGGAATGGCGATTGCCGAACGGCATCTGAACGCGATTTTCGGCGATGACCTTATTGATCACCATAGCTGGGTGGTTGCCGGAGATGGTTGCCTGATGGAGGGAGTCAATCACGAAGCGATCGGCCTCGCGGGCCATCTTGGCCTCGGTCGTCTCATCGTTCTGTGGGATGATAACCGGATCACAATTGACGGCAGCACCGCTCTTTCGACCAGCGAAGATATCCCTGCGCGTTTCCGTGCCACGGGTTGGCATACAGAAAGCTGTGACGGCCATGATTTTGATGACATTGCCCGGGCAATCGAAGCTGCGCGCGCGGACGCTCGTCCTTCGCTGATCGCATGCCGGACGTTGATCGGGAAGGGCGCGCCCAACAAGCAAGGTACGTCAGCCACGCATGGCAGCCCGTTGGGTGCCGATGAGGTGGCGGCGGCACGCGAAGCAATGGGTTGGCCATGGCCATCATTTGAGCTGCCTTCAGATGTGCAGGATACCTGGCTTGAGGCGGGCAAGCGCAGCATGCCTGCGCGCATGGCCTGGGAAGCGCGTCTTGCGGCTCATCCTCAAGGCGCCGAATTGACACGCCGCATGAAGGGCGATTTACCCGACGGCAACGCGATGCAGGCGTATTTGTCATCACTGTGCGAGACCCGGCCCAACGTCGCGACACGAAAATCGAGCGAAATGGCGCTGGAGGCTATCACGGCGGTGCTTCCCGATCTGGTCGGCGGATCGGCCGATCTTACGGGATCAAACAATACCAAAACAAAATCGACCAAAGCGCTGACAAAAGAAGATTATTCAGGTCGGTATATCTACTATGGAATCCGTGAATTCGGGATGGCGGCGGCGATGAACGGGATGGCGCTGCACGGTGGGATCATCCCCTATGGCGGGACATTCCTGGTGTTCTCGGACTATTGCCGCAACGCGATTCGCCTTTCATCAATCCAGCGCCAACGAGTCAATTATGTAATGACGCACGACAGTATCGGGCTGGGCGAGGATGGCCCGACCCACCAACCGGTTGAGCATGTCATGAGCCTGCGCGCCATGCCCGGCCTCAATGTCTTCCGGCCTGCTGACGCGGTCGAGACAGCGGAATGCTGGGCATTGTCGCTCAAGCGCCACGATGGGCCATCGTTGCTGGCGCTCTCACGGCAGAATTTGCCGGCGGTGCGTTTCGAGGCGTCGGAAAACCTGTGTGCCAAAGGCGGGTATCGGCTGAAAGCGGCAGGCAATACCCGCAAGGTTGTTCTGATTGCCACCGGCTCCGAAGTGTCGCTGGCGCTCGATGTGGCGAAGGTGCTCGAGGCACAGGGAACCGGAACTGACGTCATTTCCATGCCCTGCGCCGAATTGTTCGAGGCACAGGACGCGACCTATCGAGCAGACCTGTTGCCTCGCGATGCCCTGATCGTATCAATCGAGGCAGGCGTCACGCTCGGCTGGGAGCGCTACACCGGGTTGGATGGCCTGAACATTGGTATCAATAGCTTCGGCGCCTCGGCTCCAGCAGAAGCGCTCTACGATTATTTTGGTCTGACGGTCGAGAAAATTGTTCCACAAATTATCAGTAAATTAAAAGCTTAAAGGGAGTTTTGACTATGGCGATGAAAGTTGCGATCAATGGTTTCGGGCGTATTGGCCGTCTCGTGGCGCGTGCGATTCTCGAGCGCCCGGATTGCGGGCTCGAGCTTGTGGCGATCAATGATCTGGCCGACGCGAAGTCCAATGCGATGCTGTTCAAACGCGACAGCGTCCATGGCCCGTTCCCGGGCGAAGTGACGGCCGATGGCAATGATATCGTCGTCAACGGCAAGCGTATCCATGTTACGGCTGAGCGCGATCCGGCCAACCTGCCTCATGCCGCGAACGGGATCGATATTGCGCTTGAATGTACGGGTTTCTTCGCCGATGCCGAAAGCGCCGGGAAACATTTGGTGGCTGGCGCCAAGCGCGTCCTGATCTCCGCGCCCGCCAAAGGCGCGCATTTGACCGTCGTCTATGGCGTCAATCATGACAAGCTCACGAGCGAGCACACGATTGTCTCGAACGCCTCGTGCACGACCAACTGCCTTGCGCCGGTCGCCAAGGTGTTGAATGACACCGTCGGCATTGAGCGGGGCCTGATGACGACGATCCATGCCTATACCAACGACCAGAAGATCCTCGACCAAATTCATCCGGACATGCGCCGCGCGCGCGCCGCCGCCATGTCGATGATCCCGACCACGACGGGTGCGGCCCGCGCGGTGGGCGAAGTTCTGCCCGAATTGAAGGGCAAGCTTGACGGTTCGGCGATCCGCGTGCCGACGCCCAATGTCAGCATTGTCGACCTGACCTTCACGCCCAAGCGCGATACCAGTGTCGAGGAAGTGAATGCGATCCTCAAGGCGGCGTCGGAAGGCGCGCTGAAGGGCGTGCTTGATTATACCGACGAACCGCTCGTTTCGATCGATCTCAACCACCATGCGGCGAGTTCGACCGTGGACAGTCTTGAAACCACGGTGATTGACGGAAAACTCGTCCG
>JANLST010000442.1:0-2644 GCA_031362505.1 Sphingomonadales bacterium | reverse complement strand
ACTTGGCTTCTCGACCTCGCGCACGGTTCTGCACAAGTCGGTGGACGGCGTACTGGTCCCCGGAACGACCGCAACCAAGGACGAACTGCTTGGCATCGGTCGCGCAATGGGGCGGGTTGTCCACGGCGTTTTCGAAATGGCAAGCGACCTGAAGCGCGAATGGAACGAGTTTGAATGGATGGGCGAACTGAGCCGTGAAACCGGCATGCCCGTGACATTTGCTGCGCTCCAGTCAATCGCCAAGGAACTTCCGCTTGAAGAGCAGATCGACATGATGCGCGCCGAGAATGCCAAAGGCGCCAATATCGTTGCGCAGATTGCGCTGCGCGGAAATGGTATCGTCATGGCCTGGCAGGGCACGGTTCATCCGTTCCGGCTCAAGCCGGCCTGGATCGAAATCATGGATCTTTCATGGGAGGAACAACTCGCCCATCTGAAGGATCCTGCTTTCAAGGCGCGCATGCTCACCGAGCCTTCGGTGGAATTTGAAACCGATCTTCCCGAACTGCTCTATCTGGTCGAAAATGGCCACTTCCTGCATTATGAGATGGGTCCCGATTTCAATTATGAGCCGACCCCGGAAGAATCGGTCTTGTCGCGCGCGGCGGCGGCGGGCGTTTCGGGCCATGAATATTCCTATGACCTGTTGATGCGCGATGAGGGCAAGGGCTTCATCTATTTCCCGCTCCTCAACTATGCCGATGGCAACCTCGACTTCCTTGAAGCGCTGCAAGTGGCCAACGACACGGTCAATTCCCTGTCCGATGGCGGCGCGCATTGCGGTACGATCTGCGATGCCGCCTCTCCGACGTTCATGCTCCAGCATTGGGTACGCGATCGCAAGAAGGCCCGCATCTCGCTCGAGAACGCAGTCAAGCGCCAGTGCCGGGATACCGCGCTGCTCTATCACCTCCAGGATCGCGGTCTGCTCGCGCCTGGCTATCTGGCAGACATCAATGTGATCGACATGGAAAAAATCAAGCTGGGCAAACCTTGGCTGGCCTTTGATCTGCCGGCCGGTGGCAAACGGTTGCTCCAGAAGGCCGATGGCTATGATTTCACAATCAAGTCCGGCCAGATCACCTTCCGCAATGGGGAATATCTCGGGGTCCACCCCGGCGGCGTCCTGCGTGGGCCTCAGGGTGTCGAATTGGCAATGGCGGCGGAGTAGACTTGCACTCTTCCGCCCGACCGCTAGCATCCTGTTCAGTACTATAACGGGATAGGGGGTCGCATGCGGCATATCGCGATCGTTGGATCGGGTCCGGCGGGTTATTACTCCGCAGAGGCTGCACAGAAGAAGTTTGGCGATGATGTTCGGGTGGACATTATTGACCGGTTGCCGGTTCCATATGGCTTGATCCGCTTTGGCGTCGCGCCTGATCACCAGTCGATCAAGGGTGTCTACAAGCGCTATGAGACAGTCAATCTGTCGGAAAATGTTCGCTTTGTCGGCAATGTCTCGGTTGGGACACATGTCAGCGTCGAAGAATTGATGGGCCTATATGATGCCGTCGTGCTGGCCACGGGCGCGCCGAATGACCGACCGCTCGATGTGCCGGGTGCGGACCTTCCCGGTGTCATCGGATCGGCTGCGTTTGTCGGCTGGTATAATGGTCATCCCGATTTTGCGGACCTTGATCCTCCCCTCGGCGCACCGGGGGCAGTGGTCGTCGGCAATGGCAATGTCGCTCTTGATGTGGCGCGCATCCTTTCCAAGACACGAGACGAGTTTTCAGGAGCCGATATCGTGTCTCATGCGCTTGATGCGCTCGACCATTCAGGGATCAAGCGGGTGACACTGCTCGGGCGGCGCGGGCCGCATCAGATCGCGATGACACCGAAGGAATTGGGCGAGCTTGGCCATCTGATTCGCGCCAGGCCCACGGTCGAACCAGCCGATCTTCCCCCTCATGCGGATGATGCGCTGCTCGAACCGGGCATGCGAAAGTCAGTCACCCATCTGCGCGAATTTGCGACCAATGGCGGCGATCCCAAGGAGATCACAATCGAGTTCGATTTCTTCGCCAGCCCCGTCTCGGTCGAGGGCGATGGCAAGGTGGAGCGCATTGTCGTGGAACGGACAAAACTCGATGCCGATATGCGTTCGGTTGGAACCGGCGAAACCTACGTAATCCCGTGCGGCCTTGTCATTTCATGCATCGGTTACGAGACACCGCCGATCGAAGGCGTGCCCTATGAGCATGGCCGTGGCCGCTTCGCCAATTCCGAAGGTCGCGTCCTGCCGGGCCTCTATTGCGTCGGCTGGGCGCGACGCGGGCCAACCGGCACGATCGGAACCAACCGACCTGACGGATATGCTATTGTCGACCTGATCGAAGCCGATATTGGCGGCGGCAAAGGCCGGCAGGGACGACCAGGGCTTGATGCCCTCCTCGAAAGCCGGGGCGTCGATGTCGTCACCTTCCGCGACTGGAAGAAGATCGAAGAAGCAGAGATCGCTCGCGCCCGCGAAGGTGCACCGCGCGAGAAGTTCGTCGCTGTTGAAGACATGATTGCCGCGCGGGGTTGATCCGCACACGACCCCTCGCTAATGGCGTCCGCCTGCCACTCGGCCCTCGGGCCGGATCCGCATCGGTCGGGGAATAGCTCAGCCTGGTAGAGCACTGCCTTCGGGAGGCAG
>JANLST010000347.1:0-11273 GCA_031362505.1 Sphingomonadales bacterium | reverse complement strand
GTTTTCTGAATCAACCCAAAGGAGAAAGAACATGTTCAGCCACATCATGGTCGGCGCTACCGACCTCAATGAATCGAAGAAGTTTTACGATGCCGTGCTCGGTACACTGGGTGTTCCGCCTGGCAATATGGATGACAAGGGCCGGGTCTTCTACATGACCAAGACAGGCATTTTTGCGATCAGCAAACCGATCAATGGCGAACCTGCCTGCGGTGCAAATGGCGGCACCGTTGGATTTGCTGTTGACGGTCCGGCACAGGCCGATGCCTGGCATGCCGCAGGCATCGCCAATGGTGGAACGACCTGTGAAGACCCGCCGGGCGTGCGCGAAGGTGCGATGGGCAAGCTTTACCTTGCTTACCTGCGCGACCCCTCCGGGAACAAGCTCTGTGCCTTGAATCGCATGGGATGAACTCCGGTGCGGGGTGGTGAAGGCACCACGCCACTTGCTCCAGACATTGATAAATAGGATATCGAAATGGCAATTTTCACGCACGTAATGGTCGGCACAAACGACCTCCCCAAGGCAAAGGCGTTTTTCAGCGCCACGCTTGCTCCGCTTGGTATCAAGAATCTGGGCGACATGACCGATCATTCAACGATGTTTGGGGTGGATGGTCCTGAATTCATGGTCACCACGCCTGCGAACGGTGAGCCTGCCAGCCATGCCAATGGCGGCACCGTCGGATTCCTTGCGCCCAGCCGGGAAGCGGTGCGTGCTTTTCACGCTGCCGCATTGGCCAATGGCGGAACCTGTGAAGGCGAACCGGGACCGCGTTCGTTTTCGCCAACGGCCTATGCTGCATATATTCGTGATCCGGATGGCAATAAATTTTGCACCTTCAGTTTTGTTGCCGAATAAACCGAAATGGCAGGTGAAGACCGCCTCTTTGCCGATCTCGCGGCATTGGGCATTGCTCACACATTGTTTGAGCACCAGGCGGTCTTCACGGTCGATGAAAGCCGTGTGCTGCATCAATCCATTCCCGGCGCACACACAAAGAATCTCTTCCTGAAGGATGCGAGCGGAAAATTCTGGCTGGTGACTGTGCCCGCCGATGCACGCGTGGATCTGAAAGCCCTGCCGGAGGCAATTGGAAGCAAAAAAATCAGCTTTGGCAAGGCTGAGGACATGGAAATCCTTCTTGGCGTGGCACCGGGTTCGGTGACTCCGGTTGCGGCGATCAACGACGGAGACGGCAAGGTCACGATCGTTCTCGATGCTGCATTCAAGGGGTCGGAGCAGATCAATGTCCATCCGCTTCGCAATACTGCGACGATAGGGCTCGCCGCCTCGGATCTTGTCCGTGCGCTGCGGCATTGGGGGCATGATCCGTTGATTGTTTCCATCCCCGCAAAGGAGTTTGCATGACCATTGAGACCGTTTCGACCAACAGGAGCCATGGCGGGGTTCAGGGCGTCTACAAGCATGCTTCGACGGCAACCGGCACTGACATGACGTTTTCGGTCTATGTGCCGCCACATCGCGAAGGCGCAAAACTGCCGGTCATCTGGTATCTGTCGGGATTGACCTGCACGCATGCCAATGTGACCGACAAGGGCGAGTTTCGGCAGGCGTGTGCCAACCTTGGTCTGATCTTCGTCGCACCCGACACGTCACCGCGCGGGGAAGGGGTCGCCGACGATTCAGAAGGCGCCTATGATTTCGGGCTGGGTGCCGGCTTTTATGTGGACGCGACCCAAGAGCCATTCGCACGACACTATCGGATGCGGGATTATCTCGAGAATGAGTTGCCAACGATCGTTGCGGATCAGTTTCCCGCCGACATGACGAGGCAGGGGATTACCGGGCATTCGATGGGCGGGCATGGGGCACTCACACTATCCCTGCGCAATCCCGGGCGGTTCAAATCGACTTCGGCGTTTGCTCCAATCGTTTCTCCACTCAACTGTCCTTGGGGGCACAAGGCATTGGCAGGATATCTTGGAAATGATCAGGCCGCCTGGGAGGACTCTGATGCTTGCGCCCTGAGTGCGGGCGGCGCGCCCCAGCCGGACTAGCGGGTCGACCAGGGAGATGCAGACAATTTTCTCGGCGAGCAGTTGAAAACCCATCTTCTTGATGTCGCCTGTCGGGCGGCGGGACAGAAAGCAACAATCCGGATGCAACCCGGATATGATCACAGCTATTATTTTATCTCGACTTTTATGGCAGATCACCTTCACTGGCATGCCGAACGGCTCGGATAGAGAGAAAAAGATGACCGATACCAGACCATTGATTGTCGGCCTTGGCGGGTCCGGGAGCCCAACCGGTACGACGGAACGCATTTTGCGGCACGCACTTGATGCCGCTGAGTCTGCGGGTGCTGAAACCGCCTATTTCGATGGCAAGGCGCTCGATATGCCAATGTATTCTTACGGCGGTGAACGAACCGACAAGGTCGCGACCTTCATCGCAGCATTGCGGCGGGCGGATGGCATCATTATCGCGTCGCCGGGTTACCACGGAACCGTGTCAGGCCTTATCAAGAACGCGCTCGATTATGTCGAGGACATGGCCAAGGATGAGCGCGTCTATTTCGAAGGTCGTGCGGTCGGATTGATCGCGGTGGCCGCGGGCTGGCAGGCCACAGGCTCCACGTTGGCAACGTTACGATCGATCACCCATGCATTGCGTGGTTGGCCGACCCCGATGGCGGTCACTGTCAATTCCGCGCAACCCGTGTTCGGCGAAAATGGAGAATTGTCAGACGCCGGAATCCGTTCGCAACTCGATATTCTTGCGCGACAGGTTGTCAGTTTTGCGAAAATGAAAGCGCTTGATGAATTGGCCGAGGCTGCTGGCGATGCTGATACGGGTGCCGAATAGACGGACGTTGTCGGCCCTTTGGCAACCCGACGTTTTGCGCAAGTCTCGATTTCTAACGCGCGCCAATACGATTTCGTGAGGGCGCAACACCGCTGCGGCGGAGTGCGGAGGGTGTCCTCCTTGCGGGCGGCCTTTCGGCAATCGGCACTGGAAGCAGGCGTTTTGGTTCCTCCAGTTGCGGGAAGGCTGGCTGCTCGGAAGGTTTGAACCGGCGCTTGTGCCAAAGCAGTTGCATCATCGGACTCGCCGGAGGAGGTTCGTCGCGATCGGCGAAGCTGATCTGAATCGCATGCAATCCGAGCCGACATCCTTTTGCCCCACAAGCACAAGACATCGTCCATTGCGCATCAACCTCTGACGTCGAGTAATCGAACGTGACTTCTTCCCCCCGCTTGATTGAGCGCAAAGCAAAAAGTTGGCGTTTCGAACCGAAATGGGCATTCGGGTTGCAACTATGATTGAGCTTGTTGAGCGGGGCGTCCGGATCCATCCACAGGCCCGGGGCCAGTCCGACAAAATCGGGATCCTGTCCCGTCCTTGAATGTCCGTAGACCCGGCCGGTCATCTTCCAGATCCGATCTCCGGCGGAAAAGTTGCGACCAGCAAAAACGCCATCACCCGCGATCGGGCTTGTGTCGTGGTAGAGGACTGAACCATTCTCGGTGAAATTCCGCCCCGACAGTGATTTTCGCAATGAGAACAGAGACATTGCAACGTGCAACACAACATTGGACAACGGATAGAGCAACAGAACGGGCTGGCTCATCCCGGTGGTCTTCAGCGTTGCGGCCGTCAAAAGGATGTAGGCGACCGACCAAACCATCCAAGGCAGGGGCTGCTCCCGCCGCGGATCTCGCCATGTCGAGCGCAAGATTGGCATAAAGGATGTCAGCGTCGTGACATTTCCCAGAACAAGGAATGCGGCAATATAGGCCGCTTTTTCAACCTGACTGAATACCAACGCGGCATATCCGATCGTGAGCCACAAATCGGCGGAAAACACGATCGCTTCAAAACGGTCGACGGGTTCAGTAGCATTCTTGCGCAGGCACATCACTGCAACGATGACGCTCATCGTGGCACAGGCAACAAGCAACAATAATTCCTGCCAGCGCGCTCCGTTCTCCCAGGCAAGAAAGGCAACAAGCGACGTGCCATAAGCAAACATCAAATAGCTGGCAGCATTGGGCCGAATAGAGCGGCGAAGGAAATTGCGGATATAAAGCAGGTATCCAGAAATCTGGAAAATAGCTGCCAGCACACCCAAAACGCCACCTGTCACGCCAACCTCCCACAATTGGCAATTCACACCGGTTAACCATGATCATGGTTAACTCATTGTGAATCAACTATCTCATTCGGATTCTTGGGTCAACCGGCTATTCAAATTCGAGCAAATCGGGCCTGGATTCCGGCCGCGGCAAACGCGGCACAACGGAGGGTTCTTTACGGACTGTTAACGACACTCCTTTAGAATGTCGGACTTGGACACCCGTATGGCGACTTTCTTCAAAAGACCAGATTTGGGTTCGACGCCCCCCGTGAAACGGCTTGTCCTTCCGATGGTATTGGTCATGCTGGCGCTTGCGCTGCTGCTGCTTGGTGTCACAGTCTATTCCGGACGGACCATGGATCAGGACGCGATCGCCCGCCAGCAGGCGTTGATCGACAACGCGTTTACAACGCGGCTCAATCGTGCGGTGGGAGAATTGCGCAGCGTCGCCTGGTGGGACGATACCGTCACATACACCGCCCCGGAAACCTTCAATACCGCGTGGCTTGATCGCGAAATCGGCAGTTACATGTATGAATCATATCACCATGACAGGCTGATGATCTTCGACGAACGCAACAAGCCGGTTTATGTCTATGGAGAGGGCACCGGCCTTGGCACCAAACATCTTACCACCGACATTATCGCGACGTTAAGCGTCCTTCAGCAGGCACGCGGTGGTCCGGACGTTTCTCCGCGGGTCGAGACGACGGCGACTGGCAATGCGCTCTATGAGATTGGACAGACCGACAATCGCAAATTTAGTCGAGGGTTTGGCTCAATTATCAGCATCAATGGTCGACCTGCGATAGCGACGGCACTTATGATCACGCCATCCTATGACGTTCAAAAAGTCTCGCCTACTCGCCGTGTCGTGCTTTCGATCATTGACGTTACCCAGCCCGTCTTGACCGAAATCGGCCGAAGTTCGCTGATGCCCGATCTTTCATTCAAGCTTGCCCGCGACAAGCGGGTCGGAGCATTTGATCTCAAGACCGATAGTGGACAACCTCTTGCCACGCTGAAATGGACACCCAAGCAGCCTGGAACGGAAATGGTCCAGCGTGTCCTTCCGGGTATTCTCCTTGTCATTTGTGCGGCTCTCGCATTTCTGACGATCCTCATGATCCGCCTGTTTGCATCGACCAAACAACTCGCGCTGCGGGAGGCGGAGGCTCGCTTTATGGCCGATCATGATGCGTTGACGGGCTTGCCCAACCGGCGACGCCTTGAAACCCTTTTTGCCGCACTCGTTGAAAGCCTGTCCCTTTCGTCCTTCAAGATCGCTGTGGCGTGTGTCGACCTGGACCGATTCAAGGACATCAACGATACGCTAGGTCATCATGCCGGCGACGAATTGATCAAGGCGGTCGCGGCTCGTCTCCAGTCCAAGACGCTTCCGGACGACATATTGGCAAGGTTGGGCGGCGATGAGTTTGCGATCTTGCGGCCTGTCCGAATTGGCGATGGCGTCGATGAAATTGCTGAAATGGTGGCTTCATGCTTTACCGATAGCTTCGCCGTGATAGGCCATCAGATTGAGGCAAATGCTTCGATAGGCATGGCGTTTGCGGCCAACCGCGACAATTTCGGAGACGTCATCAAGCGAGCGGATATTGCACTTTATGACGCCAAGGCGAACGGACGGGGACGGCTGTCGCTGTTTACAAGCGAAATGGCCGAAGAGATTGAACGGCGCCACTCGATACAGGTCGACCTTAAGCGCGCAATCGCGGCCCGCGAGCTGACTCTCAATTATCAACCGATCGTCGAAGCCGCGTCCGGGGCGATTACTTCGGTTGAGGCGCTCTTGCGGTGGACGAGCCCAATCCATGGCCCCGTTCCACCCGATTTGTTCGTTTCCATCGCCGAGGAAGTCGGCCTGATGGCGGACCTCGGAAAATTCGTGATCGAGCAAGCAATTGAGGATGCGCAGCGTTGGCCGGATCTTACGACAGCGATTAACATCTCGCCTGCCCAGTTGCGATCATCAACGATCTTGTCAGACCTTCTCGAACCCGCCGAACGCTTTGGCGTCTCACCGAGCCGGCTGACAATCGAAATTACCGAGTCTGTTCTGATGTCCAATGACGATCGCACGTTGCGCGTCTTGAACGAACTGAAACGACATGGCTTCACACTTGCTTTGGACGACTTCGGCACGGGCTATTCAAGTCTTGCCTACATTCGCGATTTTCCATTCGACAAACTCAAGATCGATCGCAGTTTTGTGCGGGGCCTGAGCGCCAACGACCGGGCCTTGGCAATCGTTGAAGGCGTGGTAAAATTCGGCAAGATACTTGGCCGAGAGATTGTAGCCGAAGGAATCGAGACCGAGGACGAAATGCAGGCCATGCAAAGCGCAGGCGCCACGCATCTTCAAGGCTTCCTGTTTTCGCGGGCACTGCGCGCGGAACACATTGAAGCCATCGCTGCAACGTTTGGCCGTACCGCTGTCAAACGCAGCCGGCCGGCAATTGCTGCAAAAGCAGGGGCCGACCTGCCAACCGGCCATCGGCGGAACAAGCGCCGATCATTGCGAGCCTGAGCTGCGCCCAACCATTCTGCGTTCGTTGAAAAGACAGCCGGGCCAAATTCAGGTCACACACGCCACTTCTGGCGCAACGGATTGGGTAATTGCTGAAACGAGATAGCTGCGCATCCGGTCTCCTGCCTACGCAGGGCAAGCGTCAGGGGAATGATCGGCTCGTCAACTCAAGGCAGGCAGTGCGTCAGGGATCAGATCGAACGCGCAATGCGACAATCATTGGCCGACAATATGAACCCTTTCGAATCCGCGTTTCCGTTCCTGTTACGGACGATCTCGCAGGTCACCCTATCTAACCCAAATGAAATAGCGCTGGGCCAACACTCTTGCATCGCTGAATGTCTGGTGATGAATGCCGGCCGAAACAGAGCGCGTCATCCGACCAGGTGGAGCCGCCCGTCGACGATCAGGCCGCTGCGCGATCCGTGTCTGCCCCAAGCAATGCACGCGCCTCATTTGCGGGCATCGGCCTACCATAAAGATAGCCCTGAATCTTGCGACAGCCGAGCTTGTTGACCATCCGGCACTCTTCTTCCGTCTCCACGCCTTCTGCTGTTGTGGACATGCCCAGGCTGTCAGCAAGGGCGACGACCGCACGGATAATCGCGAGACTTTCTGGTAGGTTCTTCGCTGCGCCCTGAACGAAGCTGCGATCCACCTTGATCGTCGAGAATTTGGTTTTGGAAAGATAGCCAAGCGAGGAATAGCCGGTTCCGAAATCATCCAGTGCCAGGCGCACGCCCATTGCCAGAATCTTGTCCAGCACTACAACCGCATTTGTGCCTTCATGCATGAAGACACTTTCCGTAACTTCAATCTCGAGCCGGTTGGGTTCAAGCCCGGCCTGTGCCAACGCAGACACGACGATCGAGACAAAATTTGTATCGTGAAGCTGTTCGGCAGAAACATTCACTGCAAGCCGCACTGTTGACGGCCATTTTGCCGCCTCCATACATGCTGTGCGCAACACCCATTCTCCGATCGGACCGATCAAGCGGGCATCTTCGGCGATGGGAATGAACTTGGCTGGCGAGACAACCCCAAGCTCCTTGTTCGTCCAGCGCAAAAGCGCCTCGAAACTCTCGATCGTGCCTGACTGGGCATTAACCACAGGCTGGTAGTGAACTTCAAATTCGTTGCGTTCGAGCGCCTTTCTGAGCGCTATTTCGATGACACGGCGTTCTTCAGCATGGACATGCAATTGCGGCTCATAGCAATTGAAAACACCGCCTCCTTCGTCCTTTGATCGATAGAGTGCCAAATCGGCCGAACGGATCAGTGTTTCAACAGAACGACCGTCGCGCGGGCCAACTGCCGTGCCAATGCTAGCGCCAATATAGAGCGTATGTTGATCCACCTCATAAGGCTGGGAAAGCGTATCGATGATCAACTGGGCTAGTTTCGCCATTTTCGCAGGATCGTTTGCATCTTTTACGACGACAGCAAATTCGTCGCCACCGAGGCGTCCACAGAGTTCGTTTTCGCTCATGATCGAGAGCAATCGCTCGGACACACGAGTCAGCAACCGATCGCCAATTGGATGGCCCAAAGTGTCGTTGACAGCCTTGAACCGATCAAGGTCAATCATCATGAACCCGCAACGGCTGCGCCAACGGTCGGCATCAGCCATGGCAACGCCAAGAGTTTCCGTCACGAGCAGCCGATTCGGCAGTCCTGTCAGCGTGTCGTAACGGGCCATGCGGTTGATTTTATCGGCACTGCGCCGTTGTTCGGTAACGTCTGAGCCGACGCCCCGGAAGCCGATGAAGACGCCGCTATCATCATAGCGAGGCGATGCCGATAGTTCCCACCAATGATTGATTCCGTTGATCTTGACCGGGAGGACGAGATCGCTGAAACTTTCCCTGTTCTTAAGGCGATCGGCGAATTCGCGCAGGCCCGCAGGAAAGTTTCCAGCTTCCCATGTATCCCCGGCAATCATTTGCAGGATGGGCTTGGCCTCAAGCGTCGTCGGTTCAACTCCCAACGCAATCGCAAGCCGCGGCGACACGTGCGTCAAGCAGCGCGATGCATCCGTTTGCCACATCCAGTCTCCGCCAGAGTCTTCATATTCCCGCAGCAAAAGGCTGACGACTTCGGTTTTGTCCCTCAGTACAAGCTGGTTGAGCTTGTGAAGAATGATCGTGCGGCCATTGACCAGACAAGCGGCCGTCAGGGCAATAGAATAGGCGATGGCGGTCAGCGCAATCAGCGGCATCCCCAGGCTATACATCATGAATGCAAGACCCAGGCCGACCGTAATCAGGAAACATGCGGTGGCAGCAGGAACGGCGGAAAGCGCAAATGCCGCACATCCCATCATCGCTGTCGCAACGGACCAAACCGTGAGCACCTGATCGCGCCCACCATCAATCCCGAGGGTCATCGGCAGGGCAGTCCAACAAAGTGCGGCCGCAACGAGGCTTAATGTTTCTCTATGCAATTCCATGCGGGTTGCGGTGACCGCAAAACTCTTCGAATTGCCGATATGAGGCCAGGCCAACAAGGACGACACAACAACGACGCCGCCAAACCAGGCCAGCAATACCGAAGGCGAAGCGGTTGGGCCGAGACTCGCAACAACGACGCATCCCGCCATAATACTGACAGCCAGTCGGACCAGCGCAAAATTCTGGACCAGATTAACCTGCGCGGCCCTGACTCTTGCCCATTCTTCGGTTCCCGGATCGCGGATGCCGAGAAGGGTCAGCCAGTCATGGCTGGTATCGGATGTTGATCGAGTATGGCGTTTTTTCACGGTCTTGCATGTAGCAAGCGGGGGTTAGCAAATCGTAAGCGGTGCAGGGTGTTTTGTCAGGCGGCAAGCTTGAAGGGCTGGATTTCGCCCGAAAGGTAGAGATTCCGGGCCTTGGCGCGGCTGAGTTTACCCGAACTGGTGCGCGGCAAGGTGCGAGGGGGAACAAGTTCAACCACGCAGTTCATGCCCGTAATGGAACGCACCTTTTCGCGGATCGTATCGCGCAAGTGCATGCGTTCCGAATCGTCCGTGGTGCGACACTGAACGAGCACGGCCGGGGTTTCCTCGCCATTGGCTGCTGTGACGGAAAAGGCCGCGATGTCGCCAGCCTTGAATCCGGGAAGCTGTTCTACAGCCCATTCAATGTCTTGCGGCCAATAGTTTTTTCCATTGATGATGATCATGTCCTTGGCTCGGCCAACCACGAAAACATAGCCGTCCGACATATAGCCCATATCACCCGTATCGAGCCAACCGTCCTTCATGCAGGCGGCCGTGGAAATATCATCGCGGAAATAGCTGTGCATGATCGACGGGCCGGATGCCCAGACCTTGCCAATGGCCCGTTCGGGCATCGCTTTGGTATCAGCGTCGCGAATTTCAACGGACATTTCTCTGCACGGTTTGCCGCAATTGACGATCGCGCGATACCGTTGGGGTTTTTCGGTGGACTGCGGCTCGCCCGAAAGTTCGCCCTCATCGACAAGTTCCACGATCAGACCTTCGCCCGGCGGCATAATCGTAACGGCAAGCGTCGCCTCGGCGAGTCCGTAGCTGGGCAGGAACGCAGATGCCTTGAAGCCGGCATCATGGAATGCATCCACGAATGACTGCATGACGTCAGGGCGAATCATGTCGGCCCCATTGCCTGCGACACGCCAGCGGGACAGGTCGAACCGTTCTGACGCCTTTGTCTGGCTCGAAATCCGGCGGGCACAGATGTCATATCCAAAGGTCGGCGAATAACTGAGCGTGGTGCCGGGGTTCCGGCTGATCAGATCGAGCCACGCAAGCGGACGTCGCGCAAAATCCTCTGTCTTCAGATAATCGGCGCTTACCTGGTTGGCGACCGGCGACAGCAGACACCCGACGAGGCCCATATCGTGGTACCAGGGCAGCCATGAAACACAGCGGTCAGTGTCACACAATTCCATGCCGTGACTATGGGCGGCAAGATTGTTGAGCAGTGCATGATGCGTAACGGCAACGCCATGCGGAAAATGGGTCGAGCCGCTTGAATATTGGAGATAGGCGATATCCTGTGGCTGGGCGAGAGGGAGTATCGCTTCGTTAGCGGGGCGATCCGCGAAACTTTCCCAGTCCATCCCCTTCACACCGCAACTGCGCGCCGCGTCTCCGGCCATTGTATCTAGCTCGGACGGGTAGAATAGCAGTTTCGGATCCGCGCTCTTCATCTGGACGGCAAGCTGATCAATGTAGGAATCCCGACCGCCAAAAGAGGTGGGCAATGGCAGCGGCACCGGCCAAGCTCCGGCATAGATACAGCCGAAGAAGAGGGCGGCAAAATCAGCACCGGTTTCGGCGATCAAGGCAATCCTGTCTTGTGGTCGGACGCCTTCTGCAATCAGGCGATAGGCGGCCTTCAAAGCATCCAGGCGCAGTTCGGAATACGGATAAGGCCGCGCGATTTGGCCTCGCGGATCATGAAAATTCAGTCCGCGCAGGCCGCTTGCCGCATAATCGAGCGCTTCGCCCACGGTTTCGAAATCCGAAAACCTTCGGGGGAGCACGTCCTGCGTTGCGGTTGGCGTCAAATCCAGTGGCCCATCCCATTATTCTGCACGGTACAGCGTGCCGGTCTTTTCCATCAGTGCCGACTATGGCACAATTTTGACAGCAT
>JANLST010000323.1:0-3074 GCA_031362505.1 Sphingomonadales bacterium | reverse complement strand
TGCCGCGGTTCAAGAGTTAGTTCGTGCCTCCTTCAACATGGCCGTAGCAACGTAAAACCGGGAACGGCTATGGCCTCGACGATGTGCACGTTGCGCATGGCCACCAAGCTCGATCCCCATCGCAAAACAAACTGGACGGTCCTCGGGCCCTGGCTGGTCGAAGCCGCGCTTGCCCGGTTCGGTGATCGGCGCCTCACCGTTTATGAGCAGGCGGAAGTGGTTGCGAACACGCGGACTCCTCACAAGGTTCGGTGGCCGAAATGGTGGAAGGTGCTGCCTTAGGTCGGCAAAGGGCCAATTCTCGAACTTTATCATATAGTTCGATTGCGGACTCAATTCGCATATCAGAAAAGTAGAATGCACACCGACTTCTTGTAATATCCCATGCAGTATGATATCTCATAAGATATGCTCAGAGTCGTTCTCGATACCGACATCATCGTGACAGCGCTGAGGAGCGCAACCGGTGGCAGCAACGTTGTCTTGCGCGAAGCGGCGCACGGGCGGCTGACGCCCTTGGTCACGCCAGCGCTGTTCCTCGAATATGAGGCAGTGTTGAAACGACCCGAGCAGCGGCTCGCTCATGGTCTGGGGTTGCCAGACATTGACCGTTTTCTCGCGGCGTTTGCTGCGGCTTGCGAAGCGGTCGAGGTCAGCTTCCAATGGCGTCCGCAATTGAGCGACGCCAATGACGAGATGGTTTTGGAAGCAGCAGTCAATGGTCGCGCCCAGGCACTTATCACGCACAATGTGCGTGATTTTGCGAAGGGCGCGGAAAGGTTTGGGTTGCGCGTGTTGCGGCCGGGTGAATTGTTAAAGGAGTTAAGGTCATGAACAAGGCATCATATCCACTCAAGCTGCCTGCTTCGGTCAAGGCAGCTGCTGCGCGCCTCGCCAAGGAAGACGGGGTATCGCTCAATCAATGGATATCTGTCGCCATTGCGCAGAAGATCGGCGTGGTCGAAACGGCGGCAGATTTCCTCGCACGGCGCGGGGGCAAAGCCCGGCCTGCGAACATGCTGCCGTTCCTCGACAAGGCAAAGCGTGAAGCGCCGCCCATTGGGGATGAACTATAGGGGTGCTATCAGCGCCCTGCCCAACCGATCAGTTGCTGTGACACCGCCTCTGTGTCGCTCGAAGGAAATGGGCTTCATGGCCGTCTCGGTGTTGTCAAGTAAACTTCTGCGGTCCGTGGGAGTCTTCAAATTGCCACGATCATGCAGCTGCTGCGGACCCATCATTCCAACCGCGTCACGAATGCCCGGACCTGATCCAATACTGTCATGGTGCTGCTTTCCCCCTGGCAATTACGACATCCAGCGTAGACAAGGTAGCCAGTTCAACGAATTTGATTGCCGTTGCAGGGGCATTTTCCTTGCACCAGGCAAGCCCAAAGCGGACATTGCGCAGGTGTTCAGGAGCGTCGCGCGCGTCAAGAGGCCTGAACGACATAAGATTGCGCCGGCATCTCATTGCCAAGCCCACGCATTTTACACCAGTTTGCTAAGTATTTGATATATCAGGGCACAATTGCACGCGATTTTACATCAAAAACTGCTGATTTCTGCGAATGACATGAGCTTGGAAGGCTTCTGCTCTACCATTGAGCTACACCCGCGATCCGACGGGCGATTGCCACAACAACACGGAGTAGGTCAACATAAACCCGGCGGTTGGTTTCGGGCTGATCCGGAATGCCGCGGCGAACGAGAGTTGGTTTTCGCCGCTTAGCGGGAAATGAGATCTGACACCTTGGCCGCGCCGCGCATGGCGCCTTCAATATAACCGACACCGGTGCAATCGCCAATCGCGTGCACAGAAAACCCCTTATCAGCCAACCGGTCTGCAAGTGCCGGGTTCCCGGTGGCACCCTTCGCGATGATCACGTGATCGGCGGATCGGGCCTGCCGGTTTCCCTGAGAATCCGCAAATGAAACGTCGTTGGTTCCAATCTGGATATCGGTTACGCTCGAATTGATTCCAACCCCATGTTCGCGGAGTTCTTCGAGCAATCGCATCCGCCTGGCGACGGTCAAACCTGCTCCTGGTCGCGGTGCTTCGTCGATAACCTCAACCTTGCGTCCACGCATCACGAGGAATTCGGCGAGTTCGAGCCCGACCAGTTCGCCACCGATTATGACCACGCGCTTGCCGAGCGGCATCCAGAATTTGCTGGCACGCCTTACGAATTCAAGGTTCGCCATCAAGCCGGTCATGGCCCCAATGCGCGTGATGAGGCGCGTTATCCACCCGATCTTCAGCGCGAGCGATTCAGAGCTTTCTCCCAGCATTAACTGACGCATATCGTCCCCACTCAAAACATGAGGGCGCTCCTTGCCGACAATCTCTGGCATGCCCCGGATCGCGCCCGTCGCAACAATGACCTCATCGGGTTGCATCGATGCCAGCAATTCAGGCGTTGCGATTGTATTGAACATGATTGTGACCGACGATCGGTCAATCTGTCGCCGAAGCCAGCGCAATAGACGTTCATTGGCGGGATAGGCGAGCGACGCGAAGCGCAAGGTCCCTCCCAGGTCCGAATCCTGCTCGATCAGCGTTACATCATGTCCAATTGCATCGAGCCGGCGGGCCGCTTCCATGCCGCCCGGCCCGCCGCCGATGACGACCACTCGCTTGCAAGCTTTCTGTACCGTTGACCGTTGATATTCAAAGGCGGTTTCCGGGTTTACCGCGCAGCGTAATGTGTCGCAGACATAGATTGCACTGATGCACGTGTAGCAATAAACGCAGGGCAATATGTCCTCGGGCCTGCCCTCGGCCAGCTTGCGCGGCAGATGTGGATCGGCCAGCAGCTTGCGGCCCATTGAAATGAAATCGACCGCGCCACTGGCAATATGTGCATCCCCAACGTCTGGTTCGATGCGGCCCGAGGCGATGACCGGAATGCCAATTGCGGCCCTCAATTGCTTTGCAAAGGGGAGGTTTATCCCCGGTTCGTGAGGCGTGTGCGAACCGGTATGCAGCTTGGGCTTGCTGGTTTCATGATAGGCCGTCGCGGTGATCGCGTTAGCCCCGGCGGTTTCGCACCAGCGAGCGATTATGATGGCGTC
>JANLST010000315.1:0-8634 GCA_031362505.1 Sphingomonadales bacterium | reverse complement strand
GATCGCTTCGAACTGGGCTTCGAAGAAGGTCGACGTGCAGCACAAGATGCCTTCGAGATAGAGCGCGCTGCCCTGCAGCGGCTTGTCGAAAGCGCAGGCGTGCTGCAGCCAGAATCAAGCGAAGAACTTGCCATGCTCATCGGCGAAACTGTCTACCGCCTTGTCACAGACATTGTTGGAAAAGCTGAGATTGACGCTGATTGCCTGTCCCGCCGGGCTTCTGCGGCTGCAGCCCTTATTGCGGAGTGTGACAATGCCCGTACCCTGTGCGTCAACCTCGATGACGTCCCACTTCTGGAAGGTTTGCGCACAAGTCTTTTGATTGAGGGCGACGCTTCACTCGCAAGAGGGGAGATACGGATCGATTGCTCCGCCGGCTGGATCGAGCATGGCACATCTCTTTATCTGGATGCCCTTCGCAGCGAACTCGGCCTGATGGATGTCGTTGCATGAACAGCCGCCTGATGAAATCCGCCGAAGCCCTGATTGGCCAGATCGATATCGCGACCGCCGCACCGCGTCGCGTCGGTACACTTGTCGCACATGAAGGATTGATGCTTGAGGCAGAAGGATTTGCGCAGCCTCTAGGTTCGACTGCCAAAATCGTCTCCCCATCGCATGCTCCAGTCCGCGGTGAGGTCGTCGGGTTTCGCGGTAATCGAAGCATCATTTTGCCGTTTGACGGGGACGCGCCGTTTGTGGCCGGCAGTCGCGTTTTGCCAGATGGCGATGGCGGGCTTGCCACGTGTGGCGCGGGGTTACTCGGTCGGGTTGTGGACGCACACGGTGATCCACTTGACGGTCGCGGCCCTATTGCCAGTCGCTTTACCTGGCCACTTGCCGGCCGTCGTGCCAACCCTCTGTTTCGCGGGCGCGTCATCCGCGCTCTCGATATGGGCGTGCGGAGTATCAATGGATTGCTGACCATCGGTCAGGGCCAGCGCGTCGCAATCATCGCGGGTTCGGGCGTTGGCAAATCCGTTCTCATGGGACAGATGCTGACAGGCGCCGAATGCGATGTCATGGTCGTGGGCCTTGTCGGCGAAAGAAGCCGCGAAGTAAGCGACTTTCTTGAAACGAAACTGACACCAACAATGCGCACGCGGACAGCCGTAGTTGCTGTGCCGGCTGATCACCCACCCCTGCTGCGGCTCCGCGCGGCGATGCGCGCGACAGCGATCGCCGAGTATTTTCGCAACGAAGGCAAGAATGTTTTTCTCCTGATCGATAGCTTGACGCGAGTAGCACATGCGCAGCGTGAAATTGGACTATCGCTTGGCGAGCCGCCGACGATGAAGGGCTATCCACCGTCGGCGCTCAGTATCATCCCGCGCTTGGTTGAACGCGCAGGCGCCGACCGCAGCACCGGTGGTTCGATCACTGCAATCTACACTGTGCTGGCAGACGGTGGCGATAATGACGATCCTGTTGTAGACGCAGCACGCGCCATAGTTGACGGCCATATCGTCCTTTCACGTAGTCTTTCGGAACAGGGCATTTATCCCGCCATCGATGTGTCGCGCTCGCTTTCGCGGACAATGGTTGACGTGATCGACCGCGAACACGCAATTGCGGCCTCTCGATTTCGGCAACTCTGGTCGCTCTACGAAGAGAATCGCGATCTTTTGCTCATGGGCGCATACGCGCCTGGCAACGACCTCGCACTTGATGAAGCGATTAGTCGGCGCAATGACATGCTGTCATTCCTGCGCCAGGACGCAGCAGAGTGCGTCACGTTCGATCAATCCCGCGAAGAACTTGTGAAAGGGTTCGGGAAATGACGAACCTGTCTCAAAAGCGAGCAAGAATTTTGCGTGTTCGCCACTTGGAGCATCGCGTTGCCCGGGCAAAATTGGCGACGGCTGAAGCAACGTTGGCCAATCTGGATCGGATTTCCGAACGACTATCCAGCTTGCGGGCCACACTGATACCCAACGCCGAATTCACAAATGGCCTTGCCCTAAAAGCCATGGCCGAAATGGCAGGTCGACTTGAGGTGGCCCAGGCCGATCTGGCTGCGCCCATTGAAGGGGCAAAACACAATCGAGTCCGTTCAATTTCGGAACGGACGTTTGCGAAAAGCCGCGAACAAGGCGCCGAAAAGCTCCACGACCGCGCATTGCGTTTGGAAACCTTCGAACAAGCCCGACGCGCAGATGCGAACCGACCTTTTCGTAGGCGGAACTCGGCACTGGGAGAAGCAAAATGAATTTCGATATCGGGGCAATACAAGCAACTCCGTCGCCCCTCGCTCTTCTGGCGGGTCCTCAGGTGGTTGCACCGTCTGATGAATTTACTGTCCTGATGGATCTTGGCGCCCCGCCATCAAAAACAAACCAGCCGGTCGAGAATGCAAGCACAGCTCAGACTTTGGAAGCGTCGGGAGTATTGAAATCTCCGGAAATTGTGGCGGCGAATCTGCCTGACGCTAACCCTGCAATCGCTCAGGCTGACGCACTTGTGCTTGCTCTCTCGTCAGGCGCCAAATCTCCGAGAATGCTCGACAAGTCGCCCGAGGCTTTCGTCTCGATGAAAGGAGAAAATATCCTGCCCCCTGCGCCCATAGCAGCCTCGATCAGCAACCCTTTCGCCACCCCAGTTGCTGCCCGCAAGCCAGATTCGGCGCCAACAATCGTTGCCTTTGACGAACCCTCAAGCCCATTGCCTCCTATGCCTCCAAAGGCCCTGGAAGATGAGGCTGAGGATCAGAGCGAGGCAGACGATCAACGAGAAGAGACGATTGAAGATGAATCCGCTTCGAGGCTTGTCTTAGCAGAGCCAAACGCAGCGATACTTGCTGCAATCCAAGTATCACAAACGCCGACTCCCTTTCAGGAGTATGATGATGTTCCAGGCGAAACAACATTGGAAACAATGACCAGCCCGGCACCAGCAAAGGCCAAGCTCGAGCCTGCCCCAACGGCAACGTCGGAAGGTAACGAATTCGCCGTTGGCAATCAGACTTCTATCAAGGATTTTCGCTCCATTGCGGTTAGCGTCGAAGAGCAAGCCCGTGAAACACAGCCACAATCCGTGTTGACAACAAAGCCCGCAGCCGTCGCATCAAAGCCAACCGACAATCAGGAGCCTCTTTCAAAAGGGGCACCTACAATCATTGGGGTTTCGGAAAACCCCTTTGCTCGTGGAGCGGCCACCAAAATCGCCTCGCCCCGGACGGCTGAAGCCGCCGAAACCTCGACGACGATTGCCAATATTGTTCAGGATCCCGCCGCGATACCTGCAATCAAGAGCATGTCCGATCGGCCGGCTGTCGCACCCCCGATGAGCGCGATCGATAATGCGCCCGCGTCGACTATCGATACAATCCTCGATCGTCAGCTTGACCTTGTTCGCAACGAGCGCTGGTTGGGTGAGCTTGCTCAGGACATCGCCAGCACATCGGACAACAAGGATCAGCTTTCATTTCGTCTGATGCCACGCCAACTCGGACGGCTCGATATCGATGTTTCGCGATCGCACAGCGGCATTTCACTCACGATCCGTACAGAAAGCGATAGCGCGCAATCCATTCTGACGGCGGCCCAACCGCGCCTAGCAGATGAGCTTCGCGCGCAAGGCGTAAGGCTGGCCGACACCCAAATGTTTTCCAGCGATACCCGGCATTCGCAGCACCACGGCGGTGCAGCGCGCCCGGCATCTCTTGTCGAAAATTCTATCACCCAAACCGACGCCCCCGATGCGCCTGAACAGGTGCAACGCGATGGTCGTTACGCATGATCATGGAGAATTGAAATGAGCGTAAAAAAGGACGCTGCGAAGGCAAATGGCGTCGATGGAAAAAAGCCGGGAAAGGCCAAAAAGTTCATCTTTTTGGGGTTGGGTGCCCTACTCCTCACCGGTGCTGGTGCGGGTGTCGGAATTTATGCCGGTGTCGGCCAAATCGGTGCGAAGGAACAGGAAGATCCTCATCGCCCGAAGCTTGTCGTGCGAAGCGAGGAGCCACAAGAAGCCCCGGCCGAGGGCGAAGAGGATAAAGCCCCCGCCCCCAAAATCGGCACAGTTTCCGTGAAAAGTGACCGGGCGCCCGTCGATCCCAAGCGATATGAAGTGACTTATTTCCCAATTGAGCAACAATTCACGGCCAATCTTGCGGATGGAAGCGGCTTCGCACAGGTCGGGCTTAGCCTTGCGACCTACTATGACAGCCGGGTCATCAACAACATCAAACGTCAGATTGTTCCAATCCGATCTTCCGTTTTGATGATCATTTCGGTTCAGGAAGCATCGGTTTTGTCAACGCCAGATGGCCGACAGTTGCTGCAACGCCAGTTAACACGGGCAATCAATCAAGTTTTGCGCGAAAAAGAAGGTTTTGGGGGGATCGACAACGTCTATTTCACGAATTTGGTGATCCAGTGACCACTGAAACCCCTACAGCGAACCTCAAGCCCGCTTCGCTCTTTCGGATCAGCGATGAAACTTCGGCTTTTCCCGGACTCGATCGGGTCGGCACGCAATTTTCTGCTGGCCTGGCCGATGTCCTGGGATCGCATGGCGCCGCCGGAACAAAGGTAATTTGCGGTGATACTTCAATAACAACGTTCGAGGATTGGCGCGACCAGTCAACCGACCTGCGCGCAATTTGCCGGTACAGGATGGCCCCTCTTAAAGGCGGAATGCTACTTGCGGTGCCACAAGCCTATGTCACCCAATTGGTCGACCGGTACTACGGTGGAGACGGAAATATCCCGACCAAGCGCAACGAGTTGAGCGCTGCGGAAGATCGCTTTTTCAGCCGACTGGGTGAAAAAATCGCTCCTATGCTTGCCGCATCCTGGGCTGAAATGGTGGCGATTGAGCCGGTTGCTGCCAAACTTGACCATAGCGGCTCGACTCCGACGCTTGTACCCGGAACCCGCCAGGTTGCCGTGCAGCATTTCTTTGCCGAGGATCAGGATGGAAAACAGATCGCGATCGATCTGGTCTACCCTTTATCGCTGCTGCGAACCGTACCGCAACTGATTGCGGCCCCTGAGTCTGAGGAGTCGCCGCAGATCGATCCGATCTGGCAAAGTCGGCTATCGGACGCGGTGATGCAGGTTCGTCTGCCGGTTCGCACAATCTTTGCTCGGCCGGAATTGCCAATTGCGCAACTTCTGACCTTGCGCCCCGGCGACATCATTCCGGTCTGCCTGCCCAACCAGGTTCCGATCACTGTTGCGGGCCGTGTCTTTGCCCGCGGAAGCGTCGGAGATTCAAACGGTCGGACCGCCATCAAAATCGAACGCATTGAAGAAGGAAACACAATGTATGAGTGACATGTCAGAAGCCCCTCGCCCGTCAGACACAAATTTTACCTCTGTCCGGCCGGATCAGAATTTCGACCTCCTCTCCGGCGTTTCAATGCGCGTTTCAGTCGAAGTCGGTTCGACCTCGATGCGTCTTGTTGATCTGTTGAACCTTGGTGAAGGCAGTGTCGTTGAACTCGATCGACAGGCAAATGACCTGCTCGACATTTTTGCCAATGGCACTTTGATTGCCAAGGGTGAGATCGTCAACATGGATGGGCGCTATGGCGTCAGGGTCTCCGAAGTCGTGAGCACTGATCGTCGCCTCGCTGGCCTTGAGCGGAGAGCATAATGTTTGAGTACATACTGCGCCTGTTCATTCTGGTGCCAATGATAGGCGGACTTGCCTGGGGATCACTCTGGCTTTGGCGCAAGGCCCAGATGGGACTACCCATGCAAGGCGGTTCTATTCGTGCAGCCCATATGGTCGATGTCTTGCCGCTCGGTGCTGGCAGCAAACTCGCAGTTGTCGCCTTTGGCGGACGCGAGCTGCTGATCGCGGTTTCACGGACCCAGATCACCCTGATTGCAGAGGATGCAAGGGAGAACGCCGGTGCGTAAGTGGCTTGCTACGTTTGCCGCTATTGGTATCGCTTTTGCGCTAACAGCCACACCCGCCTTTGCGCAATCGGGCGCCGGGCTCGACAAGGCCCTCTCAACGATTGCCGGCGATGGCAAGCCACTGTCGTTGTCGTTGCAAGTCCTGCTTTTGATGAGTCTGCTGACGGTTTTGCCGTCGCTGATCCTTATGATGACCAGCTTCACCCGCATCATCATTGTTCTTTCAATATTACGGCAGGCGCTTGGCCTTCAACAGACGCCTCCGAACCAGGTACTGGTTGGGCTAAGCCTGTTCCTTTCGATGTTCGTCATGCAGCCCGTGTTGACCCAAATCAACAAGACTGCTGTCGAACCCTATGGGCGCAGTGAAGTTTCGTTGGAGGAGGGAATCGCGCGTTCCGGTACGGCGCTGCACGGCTTCATGATGAAGCAGACGCGCAAAACCGATCTCAGCATGTTTGCCAACATCGCCAAGGCACCAAAGTTCGAAAAATCGGCTGATGTGCCGTTCTCGATCCTGCTCCCCGCCTTTGTAACCAGCGAACTCAAGACTGCATTCCAGATCGGTTTCCTGATCTTTCTCCCCTTTCTGATCATCGATCTCATCGTCGCTTCAGCCCTGATGTCTCTGGGCATGATGATGCTTTCGCCGTCGATCATATCGATGCCCTTCAAACTCTTGCTGTTCGTGCTCGTGGACGGCTGGGCACTGACGATGGGGTCGCTTGCGTCCTCATTCAACGGATAGCGAGATGGAAGCAGACTATTTCATTGGTGTTGCCCAACAGGCACTCTGGATCCTCGCGTTAGGCGCTGCGCCTATCCTGATCCCGGCATTGGTCGCTGGCGTCATCCTGGGAATGGTGCAAGCCGCGACGTCAATCAACGAGCAGACCTTGAGTTTTGTCCCAAAGCTGATTGTCGTCGCCATCTGTCTTGCCGTTTTTGGTGGTAGTATCTTGATCCTTGTTGCAGATTTTACGCGCGAAATATTTGCCCGCATCCCGGATATCGTGCGATGATTCCTGCCGGTTTTGCAGGACTTGAACAGCAATTGCTGATCTGGATGCTGGCGATGATTCGACCAGGAGCGGCATTTCTTGCCGCGCCAATCTTTGGGGCACCCCAAGTACCCGTTCAGGTCAGGCTCGTCCTCGCGCTCGCAATCGGGATCCCCGCAGCCGCGGTTTCGGGGATGACACTTCCTTCAGACGGCATGGTCTCGTTCGGAGGCCTATTGTTTATCATCCCTGAAATCATCGCCGGACTTGCAATGGGGTTTGCAGTTCAAATCGGCTTTTCTGCAGCGATGTTGGGCGGAGAAGCCATCAGCAATACAATGGGTCTGGGGTTTGCCGCCATGGCCAACCCGCTTGGCGGCCCTGCAAGCCCTGCCGTTGGCCAACTTCTCTCGATGATGGGCTTGTTCCTGTTTCTTGGTTTTGGCGGCCATCTGACGCTCATTGGCATCATCGTCGAGAGCTATCGGGCGCTCCCGCCCGGCGATGCATGGCTTTCGGCGACAGCGATAAGCGGGCTCGTCCAGTTCGGTGGGCTGGTGTTTGCGGCAGGCCTTTCAATTGCCCTTCCGGTCGGATTTGCAATGGTATTGGTGCAACTGGTGATGGCAATGGTCGCGCGCTCGACGCCGACGCTTAACCTGTTCGCCGTTGGGCTTCCGGCAACACTTCTTGCGGGCCTTGTCCTTCTCGCGATGGCAGCTCCGGTGATGGCCGACTCAATCGTCAGCGCCCTCAAGGCTGGGCTGGACGCAGCGGCAATCCTTTCGCATGGATCGGGTCATGGCTGACACGTCTGATCGGGATCAGAAAACCGAAGCCCCAACGCAAAAAAGGCGTGCTGATGCCGCTGCGAAGGGGGATGTGCTCCAGTCTCGCGAATTGGGCACGGCGATTGTTATGCTTGCTGGCGCCGCGTGGCTGATGCTGGCTGGCCCGTGGTTTATCCAGGCCTGTCGTTCCACATTGAGACAGGGACTGTCCTTTAACAATTCCGATGTCGTGCTGTTCGATCCCGCAACGGTTGCAGTGCAGCTGGCAAGTATATCACTCCTGCCTCTCGCCTTGCTGTTTGGCGTAACGATCCTTGCTTCAATTGCGGGGCCAGCGATGCTGGGCTCGATCGGCTTTCGATCTGGCGCAATGGCGTTCAAAGGCGATCGATTGAACCCGATCAGCGGCCTTGGCCGTATCTTTGGAGTGAATGGCCTCGTCGAGCTCGGCAAGGCAATGGCCAAGGCTTTGGTTCTCGGAGTGCTTGGATATTGGCTGATATCCAAAGATATGCGCCATATCATGGGGCTCGGCGCTCAGGATATGGTGCCCGCAGCGGCCGCTTTGGGCGAAATGGTTATCCGCGCTATCTTCTGGCTTGCACTTGGCCTTGGGCTGATTGCGGGCATCGATGTGCCGGTCCAGATCATCCGCCGCAACGGGCGGCTGAAGATGACCCGCCAGGAGGTCAAGGAAGAGATGCGCCAGACCGAAGGCGCGCCCGAACTCAAACAGGCTATTCGCCAACGTCAGCAGTCCTTGATGACCGGATCGGCTCGCAAAGCGGTGACCGAAGCCCATGTCATCCTGACCAATCCAACCCATTTTGCGGTCGCGCTTCGGTATGATCCGCTTAAGGATTTTGCACCGATGGTCGTGGCCCGAGGGCGCGGGGAAACAGCCCTCGCAATCCGAGAACTTGCAAAGGAGAGTTCGGTGCCAACGCTCGAATATCCGCAGCTGGCCCGCGC
>JANLST010000320.1:0-6158 GCA_031362505.1 Sphingomonadales bacterium | reverse complement strand
GTTCGGCACCGGATCTCTTTCCGACCATGTCCAGGCGCCTGCCGAACTGGCAAGACGGCTCTGCCAGATCGCGGTGGCCGACGCTGATACAGGACAAACACTTGCCGTCGGCCAAAGGCTCGTGACGCGCGACGGCCGGTTGCGCCGCTGGGATGGCTATATATCCACAGGTGATGGCGCCGCTGCGGCAGAGCGTCTTCAACGGATCAATCGTCTGGCGGAAATCGAGACGGCAATTGGCCCAGCGCGGGCTGAAGTCGACGTCGCACAAACCGAGCTCAACATAGCCTTGTCCGCCGCCGAGGACGCGCGAGCCAGAGCCGAAGCCTGTCGGGGCGATCTCGCCCAAGCAGAGGGGAGCCAGCGCAAAGCCCAGCGCGATGAGGATCAAGCAGTAACCGCCCTCGAGCGATTTGCCTCTCGACAAGCCGAATTTACAGAGCGCCTGGCACGGGTCGACACCGAACTTGGGGAAGCGCACAGCGACAGCAAGGCGGCGGACGTAGCGCGGGCGGCACTGCCCGACGGGATTGCAACGGGCCAATTGGTCTCAAGGTTGCAATCTGCAAGCGAGAATGCCCGCACGGCCGTCGCACAGATCAAGGCCGAACGCGCTAGTCTGGACCAATCGATCGCAACCAATCGCGAGAGGATCCTGGCTGCGCAGGCCGAATCACGAGCATGGAAGATGCGTGCCGGGGAAGCGGCGACGCGTATTGCCGAGATGGAAAGACGCGCCAAGGCAGCCGAGACTGAGGCCCTGTTGCTGGTTGATGCTCCGGCGCAAGTGGCGGTCAAAATAGCAGCGCTTGAAGACGAAAGCGCCAAACTCATGGTCTTGGCGGAAGAAGCTGCCGCAGCCGAACGCGCGAGCGAATCCGAACTACGCGACCTCGAAACCAAAGCGGCCGAACTCGGTGAGGCACTGGCGACGGCGCGCGAGATACGCGCCGGAGCGGCTGCGCGAGCGGAGAACCAGGAATTGCGCCGCATCGAGATGGGTCGAGTTTCGGGCGAACGCTTTGAATGCCCTCCGTCACTTTTGCCCGAAAAGATGGGTTTTGTGAGCGATACGGTGGGCGATGCCAGTGCCGAATCCGCGCGTCATGAACGGCTGACTGTCGATCGCGAACGGCTTGGGCCAGTCAACCTGGTTGCTGAATCCGAGCTTGCCGAGATTGAGGACATTCGCGCTACGTCACTCGCCGAGCGCGACGAACTGGCAGAAGCGATTAGCCGCCTTCGCGGCTCGATCAGCAGCCTCAATCGGGAGGGTCGTGTCCGGCTGTTGGCGGCCTTCGAAGCTGTTAACGGCCATTTTCAAAGACTGTTCTTGACGCTTTTCGATGGTGGCCAAGCGCATTTGGCGTTGATCGACAGCGATGACCCATTGGAGGCGGGGCTCGAGATATTCGCTCAGCCCCCCGGCAAACGGCTTCAATCACTGACCCTGCTTTCGGGCGGCGAACAGGCACTGACTGCCATTGCTCTGATTTTTGCGCTGTTTCTGACCAACCCGGCACCGATCTGCGTTCTCGACGAGGTCGATGCGCCATTGGACGATGCCAATATCGAGCGATTTTGTGACCTGCTCGATGCAATGACGCGCGAAACAGACACCCGCTATCTCATTGTCACCCACAACGCGGTGACGATGAGCCGCATGCACCGATTGTTCGGCGTAACGATGATCGAACAGGGTGTGAGCCGACTTGTGTCGGTCGATCTTGGCGGAGCCGAGGAATTGATCGCAGCGGAATGAGCTGTCGCGCTAGAGACATAGGGAGTGGGTAATTGCGGGATATAGCTGGAAAAACCGCTTTCGTTACTGGAGTGGCGGCAGTGACTATGGCCAATGGACCGATGCAAGTTGGGATTGGACAATCGGCGCGAACCTAATGTCGGTCATCTGGGGTATTGAGAATGATTGGCCCTATATCTTCACTGACACCGAGTTCGAACCCGTCGTGATCGAACGGTTCGCTGCGATCACCGAAGGATTTGATCGTATTCGGCATCGTGTGCCCCGCCGATAACTAGCCACATTCCATTCTGGTGACTTACTTTTTGCCGGCCGACAACACGGTTACGCAAATTTGTCTGCGAAGCGAAAAACCCAGCCGTTCATAAAGTGCGATCGCGCCGATATTGCTCGAATAGCTATGGAGGAAGGCCGTTTCGCCCCGTGCGAGTATCTGGTCCGTGACGATGCTCATCAATGCGCCAGCATAGCCGCATCCGCGGTAATCGGGATGCGTACAGACGCCGCTCACCTCGGTAAAACCTTCAAGCTTCATCCGTTCCCCGGCCATCGCAACCAGACGTCCGTTGCGCCTCACCCCGACGAAATTGCCCAGTCGATGCGTAAGCGCGAAAAAGGGGCCGGGTTGGGTGAGCAATGCGAGATCCCTCATCTCCAAGGCATCTGCCTCGCCAAGCGGCATGATGTCGGCGCCGGTCTCAATCGGATTCAGATGCGTCGCAACCATCTGGCGAAGCGGCGCCGCCTTGATGATGACCGTGCCGGGCGGCGGCGGCACGGTGTCCACTTCTGCTGTCCAGAGCTCCCCCTCCAACGGCACAAGCTCGGCCAGTTTTTCGAGGGATTGCAACGAAAGATCAGCCGCTGCGCCAAATGGTCCATAGTCAGGATCGAGACGCAGGGCACGCGTATCACCGCGTGCAAGAGCCGCCCATCCGGTCTGCAGCGCATTCCAAACCGGCCGGTCTAGCGGATGCGGATCAGTCAAGTCGGCCTCCCTGCTTGCCGTCTTATGAAACACGGTGAATGATACGACATTGATACTGTTGCAATGGGTAAAGCGCCCGTTGAATTTCTGGCGGCTTCACCAAGGCGGGTGACGCCGCTATAGGCCGCCGCCCATGACCAACCGTTTCACGTTCACGATCGCCGCAACCGATGGCAAGGCCCGCACCGGCACGATCCGGATGCAGCGCGGAGAAATTCGCACACCAGCCTTTATGCCGGTGGGGACCGCGGCGACCGTGAAAGGCGTCAAGCCTGCCGACGTCCGCGCACTGGGGGCGGATATCATTCTTGGCAACACCTACCATTTGATGCTGCGCCCCGGCGCTGAACGAATGGAAAAACTGGGCGGGCTTCACCGCTTCATGCAGTGGGAGCGGCCGATCCTGACAGACAGCGGCGGATATCAAGTCATGTCGCTTTCGGCACTGACCAAAATCAGCGAGGACGGGGTGGCTTTTTCTTCGCACCTCGATGGATCGAAGCATCTCATCACGCCCGAGCGCTCAATGGAAATCCAGCGATTGCTCGGTTCGGACATCGTCATGGCGTTTGACGAATGCACAAAGAATGATGCCACTCATGATGAAGCGGCTCGATCAATGGAACGATCCATGCGCTGGGCAAAGCGCTCTCGTGAAGGTTTCGATATTGGAGGCGATCATGCGCAGCGTTCAGCGTTGTTCGGCATTCAACAGGGCTCTCTTGATGAAGGTCTGCGCAAGGCATCGGCGGACTCTTTGATCGAAATCGGCTTCGATGGTTATGCGATCGGCGGACTTGCGGTTGGTGAAGGGCAGGCTGCAATGTTTGGGTGTCTTGACTATGCCCCCGGACAATTGCCCGAAGACCGCCCTCGCTATCTGATGGGCGTAGGCAAGCCAGATGATATCGTTGGGGCCGTCGAACGCGGGATCGACATGTTCGATTGCGTCTTGCCGACACGAAGCGGCCGCAATGGGCAAGCTTTTACCTGGGATGGTCCACTCAACATCCGCAACGCCAAATTCGCAGAAGACCTGTCCCCGCTTGATCCGGAATCGCCCACTGCACCATGGAGCAAGGCCTATCTTCATCACCTCGTCAAATCCGGCGAGATGCTCGGGGCGATACTGATGACCGAGCATAATCTGTGGTTCTATCAGCAGTTGATGGCCGCGTTGCGGGCGGCGATTGCGGATGGCGAGTTGGCAACCTTTGCCAACCGCTTTCGCGCGCGGTATCGCCGATAAATGTCTGAAACCATTTACCAGGTTGCAACCTGGCTCATCCCTCTGGTCATTGCGATCGTTTTTCATGAAGTCGCGCATGGTTGGGTCGCGCGATTTTTTGGTGATCCGACGGCGGGTAGGTTGGGGCGGCTCAGTTTCAATCCGATCCGTCATGTTGATCCGATTGGAACGATTGTGGTCCCGCTGGGGCTCGCCATCGCTGGCGCACCGATTTTCGGTTGGGCTAAAGCGGTGCCGGTCGACAAACGGAAATTGCGCAATCCCAGGCTTCACATGATGCTCGTGGCGCTCGCCGGGCCGGGGATGAACTTCATTCTTGCCGCACTCGCCTTTCTGGCGTTGGCCGCGATAGCGGCTCGTTTCGGACAGCAACCCGGCAGCGCCATTGATTTCGTAAGCGCAAACCTGGTCAACTTCGCAATCATCAATGTGATGCTGGCGGTATTCAACCTCCTGCCTTTGCCGCCATTCGATGGTGGGCACGTTGTGGAAGGTATCCTGCCGCCATCGCTTGGAGCACGCTATGCTCAGCTGGCACGTTTCGGCTTTCCGGTCATGATCATCCTGCTCGTCGCGCTGCCGATGATTTCGCCACGCCTGAATTTCATTCCTCAGCTGATCGGTCCACCGGTTAACTATATCCTTGGTCTCGGCACGCAGTTTCTCTCCCATTTTGGCTGACATGCTCAATGGCTGGATCATCCTCGACAAGCCCCTGGGACTTGGCTCGACTGCCGGCGTCAGCGCGGTCAAGCGAGCTCTGCGGGAAGGCGGATATCCGAAGGCCAAGGTCGGCCATGGCGGCACGCTTGATCCACTGGCAACCGGCGTTTTGCCAATCGCCATCGGCGAAGCGACCAAGCTCGCCGGACGGATGCTTGATAGCGACAAGGTTTATGCATTCACCCTGGCCTTCGGCGCGCAAACTGACACGCTCGACCTGGAAGGGAGGGTCGTGGCTCAGAGCGATCATCGACCAACATGGACCGACGTAGTAGCCGTGTTGCCTCGCTTTACCGGGCCAATTGAACAGGCCCCCCCGGCCTACTCTGCTATACTGATTGATGGGCAGCGGGCCTATGATCGCGCCCGAGCCGGTGAAGAATTCGAGATGAAGACCCGGTCTGTGACGATTCACATGCTCTGCCCACATCACTGGGATATGCCGAACAACCCACATGCCCAACTCGAAGACGTCACTCTCGCCGCCCATGTTTCAAAAGGCACCTACATCCGAAGCCTTGCCCGCGACATCGCCCATGCGCTGGGCACGGTCGGCCATGTCACGATGCTCCGGCGCACCAAGGCCGGGCCGTTCACGCTCGAACAGGCGATTTCGCTGGACATTCTCATGGAAAAGGCTAAGGCCCGCGCCCTTGAAGACGTTACCTTGCCGATAGGGACGGCGCTGGACGACATCCCGGCACTCGCCCTTACCCCGGAACAGGCAAGGCTGCTCCATCATGGGCAGGTCTTGACCGGGATTGCCGCACAAGGCGGCCTCCATCTTGCCCTGAACGGTGAAATCCCGCTCGCGCTGGTTGAGGTTCTGGACGGAAACGTCAGCACTGTGAGGCGATTCAATCTTTGATCCGGATGTCGAAGGAAACACAATGACGATTACTGCAGAGCGCAAGCAAGTGCTTATCAAGGAAAATGCTCGCCACGAAGGCGATACCGGTTCCCCAGAAGTTCAGGTCTCGATCCTCACCGAGCGTATCGTGAACCTCACCGAGCACTTCAAGATCCACGCCAAAGACAATCACTCGCGTCGCGGTCTCCTGATGCTCGTCAACACCCGCCGTTCGCTGCTCGACTATCTGAAGAAGATCGATCACGACCGGTATGCGGCACTCATTTCGAAGCTTGGTCTTCGCAAGTAACACCAGACGGCCTCCCAATGACGGGGGCCGTTTTGTTATCCGGCAATCACAATTCGGTGTTTGACCGGAGCGGCGGACGAACCGTCCGCGCATAGAAGGAAGCCAGTGTGCATAGGGCCGCTGGTTTGAAGGAAATAAAATGTTCAACACGAAAACTGTATCACTCGAGTGGGGCGGACAAACCCTGACACTCGAAACGGGCAAGGTTGCCCGTCAGGCTGACGGCGCGGTCATCGCGACGCTTGGCGAAACTGTCGTACTTTGCGCGGTCACCGC
>JANLST010000273.1:0-4568 GCA_031362505.1 Sphingomonadales bacterium | reverse complement strand
TCTTGGTCCCGCGTTCGATCACTTTGGTGACAGCACCCGTCCGGCGACTAAGGTGAAACCGGAGCGATAGTGCGTGGAGATGGGCAAAAACATTGACCGCAAGCCGACGTGTTGCATCCTGGCCTACTCGCTCAAACACGGTGTTCCGGAGATTGTCGAACAAAACCCCCGCAAATCTCGCTCCGGCATACGCGGCAACAAGGGCAATCGCGAGCGTAGCTTCTGCTTCCAGTCCAGGCTTCATCCGGTTGATGGCTGCGGCATAGACAAAGCCCATGCTGAGCTGAACTGCCTTTGAAACGAGCACTAGCAAAAGGGCGATGCTTATCCTGACGCGTAACCCCGGCTGATCCTTTGGCCACAAATAAGGCAGGAAGCGTCGCATCACCGCGAAATCGGGCATTGGCGCTTGGAGCAGGGCGTCCTGGGGCGGCATCGCCTTGCGCTTAGTCGATTTACGTCGCCATTGGAAAGCCTGTGCCTGCATCCCCGGGGGCTGCAAGCAGGACAATTCGTGGGATGGGCCCACATTTCCCTCGCATCGTCGTTTGTGACATGACAAGGAGATGATGGATTTATTGCATTTTGATGAAATCGTGCGCAGTTCAGGGTTTCATGCACTTTCAAGGCATCGTCTGTGTTTCAGAATTTCGGCCGATCAGAGTTTGACGCACCTTCGCTTTCACTCCTTTTCAGTGAGGCGCGGGTGCTCGGTGATTGGGCGCGCGGCGCGCGCCAGAATGGCCGGATTGCTAGCGCGCATGATGGCGAAGGCCGCAAGGTAGTGATCCTGCCCGGCTTCATGGTGTCCGAAGCGCGGATGGAATTGTTTCGTCATACGCTCAATCAGGCGGGGTACAGCGCCTTTGGCTGGGGGCTGGGCCGGAATCTGGGGGTGACGTCCGACATGCTAGCGCGGTTCGACTCGCGGCTTGATCAGATCGATCGCGAGACGGATGGCCCGGTAACGCTGGTCGGGTGGAGTCTAGGTGGGCTGATTGCGCGCGAATATGCCAAGCTGGCGCCACACCGTGTCGCAAGTGTTATCACGATGGGCAGTCCGTTTTCGGGAAACCCTCGCGCAAACAATGCGTGGCGACTTTATGAATGGGTGACAAAGCATGCGGTGGATGCACCGCCGATCGAGGCCCGGCTGGCGGAAAAGCCGCCGGTGCAGACCTATGCACTCTGGTCGCGCCGTGACGGGATCGTTGCGCCGGCCAGTGCGCGCGGACTTCCCGGAGAAGTCGATCACAGCATAGAGGTGGATTGCAGCCATCTCGCCTTTGCCTGCGCGCCTGAGGCGATTTCAGCAGTGCTTGGGGTGCTTGCGCGCCAGCTAAGTCCTCTCAACTAGCCAGGGCGCTCGTCGGTATTTCGTCGGCGCGATAGATCTGGATGGTCGGGGTTTCGGTCGAAAGCATACTGATACTTTTCACGAATCCCCCAGAGGCAGGCACGCCAAAATGGGCACGGACCGCATTGCCGTCGCTCCATACCTCAAGAAACAACAGCCGGTCCGGATTCTCGCAATCGGCATGGACGTTGTGCGCGATACAGCCTGGCTCGGCACGCGAACGTTGGCTGTGTTCGACGCACAGGCGTTCGATCTCGGCGCGATTGGTGGCGTTGGTCATGACACTTCCAGTTATGATGATCATGTTTTCTCTCCTCGCAGGAACGGCGCTGCGACGTCTTTGGGAACGCGGGCGATCCTCCCGCTGGCACGATCGACGATGGCCCATGTCGTCTTGGCGCGCACCACCGGTTTTCCAACGTCATTGGTAAATTCAACATTTCGGTTAAACCATGCGCCTTTCGGCGGATCGCTAATCCATGTTCGCGCCGTCACGGACTCGCCTAGTCCCACATTTCCAAGATAGTCGATCTCGTGCCGGATCACGACCCAGATCCACTGGGCGATGTGTTCGGGCGATGCGACAGCATTCCAATGCGCCGTTGCCACATCCTGGATCCAGCGCACCCAGACGGCATTGTTAACATGGCCAAGTTCGTCAATGTCAGCAGAGGTTGGTGTGATGGAAATCGTGAAACCGCTCACTAATTGACCATCCCCAATTGCCAAAGGAAGAACGCATATTCTTCCGCATCCTCACGCAAGCCTTCGAAGCGACCCGATTTTCCGCCATGCCCTGCGCCCATATTGGTCTTGAGCATCAGCAAGTTGTTATCGGTCTTGGTCGTGCGGAGTTTGGCGACCCATTTGGCAGGTTCCCAATAGGTAACCCGCGGGTCATTGATCCCGGCAGTGACCAACAGGGGAGGATAGGCTTGCGCTTTCACCTGATCATAGGGCGAATAGCCGCGGATAAGATCAAACGCGGCTTTATCTTCAATGGGATTGCCCCATTCGGGGAACTCGCCGGGAGTCAGTGGAAGCGTGTCGTCCAGCATCGTGTTGAGGACGTCCACAAAGGGCACGTGGGCGGCAATCGCGCCCCAAAGGCCGGGATCGGTGTTGACGATAACTCCCATGAGTTCGCCACCAGCTGATCCACCCGCAGCGACAACCCGGCCGCGCTTGGCAAAGCCCAGCGAAATCAATCCGTTGGCACAATCGACGAAATCGTTGAATGTGTTGTTTCTCTTGGTCAGCTTGCCATCCAGTTGCCATTGTTGACCCAGATCATCGCCGCCACGAATATGGGCAATTGCATAGGCAAAGCCGCGATCGAGCAGCGAAAGACGCAAAGTGGAGAATCCGGGGGGGATCGCAATACCATAGGCGCCATAGCCGTAAAGGTAGAGCGGCCCGTTTCCATCTTTCTTGAACTTTTTATTGTAAACTATTGAAACCGGGACTTTAGTTCCATCTCTAACGGTTATTTCTACCCGCTCGGTTGCATATTGGCTGGCATCATATCCCGAGGGAATTTCTTGCACCTTGAGAGTCGTCATCTCGCCGGTTGCAATATCATACTCCGCAACTGTGTCTGGCGTGACCATTGATTCATACGACAGCCGCAGCGTGGAAACATGATACTCCGGATTTTCGTCCAGGCCTGCCGAATAACTTGCCTCAGGAAATTGTATCTGGTTGGGCGGGCCGCCCGAATAATTGTGGATCTCAACCTGATCGAGGCCGTTTTCGCGGCCCTCAACGACGAAAAAGTCCGCAAATATGGAGACTCCCGTCATGTAGAAATTGGGCGAAGCCGCAATTCGTTCCGTCCATTCGGAAGGTTTCGATAGTGGTGCTGTTACAAGGCGGAACTGCGTGCTCGTATCGTTTGTATGGATGAACAGCGTTTCACCGTGCGTTTCCGCATCATATTCGACGCCATTCTTGCGGGCGCGCACCAAGATTGGATCTGCAAGCGGGTCGCCAGCAGGAACCAGCCTGATTTCGCTTGTCTCATTGTCGCCGGTTGCGACAACAATCCAGTTGCGATCCTGCGTCATGCCAACACCGGCCTGAAATCCGTGGTCGGGCTCTGAATAGATTACCTTGTCTTTGGAGTTGGGAGTGCCAAGTCGGTGGAGCTTGATCGTGTCGATCCGCCAATTTTCATTGACGAGTCCATAGAGCAGGCTTGCTCCATCCTTGGAAAAAACTACCCCGCCCAGTGTGCCTGGAATGGTATCCGGAATGTCTGCGCCCGTCATCAAGTCACGGAACCTGACGGTGAATCTCTCGGAGCCATCGATATCCGATGAATAGGCCATTATCCTGTCGTCTTCGCTGATAGCGACTCCGCCCAACCTGAAGAATTCCTTGCCCTTGGCCAGCGCGGCTTCATCAAGGATCACCTCTTCGGGGCCGCCAGTGGCGAGTTTGCGCATCCATTGCTTGTACTGAGCGCCCTTTTCAAAGCGTCGCCAGTAGAGATAGTCTCCATCCCTTTGAGGCACGGACGATTCATCTTCCTTGAGGCGCCCCTTCATTTCTTCGAAAATTGTCTGAATCAGCGCCGAATGGGGCTTCATTTGTGCGTCAAAATAGGCGTTCTCGGCTTTCAGGTAATCGAGCACATCACCATCATCCACCTTGGGGTAGGATGGATCCCTAAGCCAGGAATAGGGATCTACTAGTGTTACGCCATGATGGGTGCTGCTGTGTGGACGTTTTGCTGCGATTGGCGGCTTTGAGATATTGCTTGTCATGTGCACTTTCTGGGCAAGACTGTTATTCGGGAAGGCAATCATTGCCAACACACCGAAAGCAAGGAGCAAGGCTTTCATGAGCGGAGCGCCTAGCCTATATGGATATGCTCACACAATCGCGTGTTTGCCATGTCAACCTATGAAGACCGTCTCCAAGCCCTGCGTGTACAACTGAAATCCGACAAGCTCGACGGATTTGTCGTTCCAATCTGTGATGAACACATGAGTGAGTATGTTGGTGCCTATGCCCAGCGGCTCGCCTGGCTTACCGGCTTTGGCGGATCAGCGGGGACGGCTGTCGTCCTCCCTGAGGAAGCGGCGATTTTCATTGACGGACGATACACTTTACAAGTGCGTGAACAGGTCGATGGAAAGCATTGGCAATATCAGTCTGTTCCGAAAACGAGCGTGGCAGCCTGGCTGAAGGAGCATTCCAACAGCGG
>JANLST010000259.1:0-7180 GCA_031362505.1 Sphingomonadales bacterium | reverse complement strand
CCCCATGAACCGTATTCTTGCATTCACAGCAGCTGTTGATACCTCGACCTTGCTCTTCCTCGCAACGACCGCACCTGCCTTTGCGCAGGGAAGTGCCGGCTATAGCGTCGTTCCTGTTGTCGCTCCTGCTTCAGGCGAAGCTTTGGTGGCAAGTGATGTCATCTGGAAGCGCTCGGGCGAAGGCTATGTTGCTCCCAGGGCAAACAGCCGTCCAGCCATCGTCTGCGCACAGGCCGCCAAGAAAATTGGCAAGGTTGTGAGCTTCACTGCCGAAGGCCAGTCCTTCGATGAAGCGGCGCTCGCAAAGTGCAACGAAAAGGCCAGATAGGCCTTTTTCCTCAATACCCTCCCGACTCAAGCCCTTCCTCCACCATCCCCCCGGAGGAAGGGCATTTTTTTGTTTGATGAAATTACATTGAGTATCGGGTGGCGGCGCTTGCGGTCGGTCAACCGCTCCGGCAAGGGTGGATAATCAATCCGGACATTCAAACTCATGACCCTTTACGGCCCGACGTCAAACAGCTTCATTTCCCAGCGCCTTCGTCATCATTATGTCGATTGGGGCAATCCTGACGCGCCGCCCCTCCTGCTGATCCATGGTGGGCGCGATCATTGCCGCAGCTGGGATTGGGCCGCCGAAGAATTGCGCAAGGACTGGCACGTCATCGCGCCTGACCTGCGCGGACATGGCGACAGTCAATGGTCTCCGGACGGAAACTATGAAATGTCGTCCTTCGTCTATGATCTTGCCCAATTGGTCCATCAGCTCGACCTCGCGCCGGTAACAATTGTTTCGCATTCGATGGGTGGAAACATTTCGATCCGGTATTCCGGGCTCTATCCTGAAAACGTCCGCAAACTTGTTGCGATCGAAGGTCTGGGACCGTCTCCTGCAGTTCAGGCCAAAAGGGACGAAATCGGCATACGCCCGCGATTTCGCCAGTGGATAGAAGACAAGCGCAATGCAGCGGGCCGCCTTCCCCGACGTTACCCGACACTCGAGTCGGCGCTTGATCGGATGAAGGCTGAAAACACATACCTTACCGATGAGCAAGCCCGCCACCTGACCATTCACGGCGCAAGCCGCAACGAAGATGGTACATGGAGCTGGAAGTTCGACAATTACCTCAATATCTGGGCCGCGTTCGATATGTCGCGAGAGGATATGTTGGCGATCTGGACAGCAATTACCTGTCCGGTGCTGATGATGTACGGCGCCAAAAGCTGGGCCTCAAACCCGGAAAAGGATGGCCGGATCGAACACTTCAAAACAGCAAGCGTGGTCGAATTCGAGAATGCAGGCCACTGGTTGCATCACGATCAGTTCGACCGCTTCATGGCAGAGCTGGCAGGGTTCCTTTAGGCAAACAATCGCCGCTCGATTTGCGCCAATCGCGCTTCCGAAACACCAAGAACACCTCGTGCATAGACCTCAACGCTGCCATGCGCGCATTCGATCTCCGAAAATGCGGTTTCGAGAAATTCGGGGTGTACCGACATGAGCGTGCGAACGGCCTGTTCGTCCATCGCGTGCCCGAAATTGGAGCGTACCGTGGACGCCCCGGCAGCGATGCGACGCTCGATGTTTCCGGCCACATTGGTGAGCATATAATCCGCCATGACGTCATCTGGATGCACGCCCACGAGCCGATGCATCAGGCCTGCGGCCAAACCGGTTCGGTCCTTGCCGGCAAGACAATGCAACAAAGTGGGGCCTTCGCTTTGGTCCAATGCTGCAAAATAAAGCGCGAGAATCTCGATGAGTTTAGGCCGGAAAGGCATAGATTTGTAAAGAAGGACCATTGCGGCATGGGCTTGTTCGGCGGTCGTGACTTCGCGCGCTGCTTCGACATGCGGCGCATGTCCGGCGCCTGCGGTCTCGCCAGATGCAAAGAGCACGTCCGCGGAAAAACCGGGCGGACGGACACACGAAAACAAGGCGCGCTCGCTGTCCCCTCGCAGATCGATCACCGTCGAAAGATTGAGAACCGCAACAGCCGACAGATCGTCGACAGTCGCATCGACATGATGGCCTGACCGGAACAACCGTCCAGTCTTGAGCCGCGCGCCATCCCGACAGGCATATCCGCCATAGTCTCTGAAATTATGTATGCCATCAAAGGGCAATACCCGCTCCTGCACTTGCCTTTTGCCTCCACTTGCTGTTCGCAGTTATGCCTGATGCGCTGGACGCCACGCCGTCAAGGGCTTTGCAAACGGGAAGGCTCGTTGAACCATGTATGCACTGTTGTCGGGTCTTCGCGTTATCGAGGCATCCTCGTTCGTGGCGTCGCCTACTGCGGGACTTTATCTGGCGCAAATGGGCGCGGATGTCATTCGCGTTGACCAGATTGGCGGTGGGCCCGATTTCCACCGCTGGCCCAAGACCACAAATGGTGCGAGCCTTTATTGGGAAAACCTAAACCGCGCCAAGAAATCGGTCGCACTTGACTTGGGACAGCCCGAAGGGCGTGAACTGCTTCAGGAGCTCATCGCCGCCACCGGCCAGTTTGTGACCAATTTCCCGGTTGATGGCTTCCTGTCGCACGATACACTCGCTGCCAAGCGTCCGGATCTCGTCACGGTACGCGTTATGGGTATGGCCGATGGCGGACCGGCGCTGGATTATACCGTCAACTCGGCGGTCGGTTTTCCTGATCTTACGGGAACGGGGCCCGATCCAGTGAATCATGTCCTGCCAGCCTGGGATTTGCTGACAGGCGCTTATGCCGCCTTCTCGATGATGGCGGCACTGCACTTTCGCACGACAACCGGCGCGGGGCAGGAAGTCCGCATTCCACTTTCCGATGTCGCGATCGGCACGGTTGCCAATCTCGGAATGCTGGCGGAAGTCTTGACCACTGGCAGCACTCGCGAGAGGCTTGGCAACACGGTTTATGGAGCATTTGGCCGTGATTTTGTGACTGCAGATAACGTAAGGCTGATGGTGATGGCCATCACCCCGCGTCAATGGGCAGGACTGGTAAAAGTGCTTGATATAGCCGGTGAGGTCGCGGTGATTGAAACCAGCCTTGGTGTTTCATTTGGAAAGGACGAGGGCGTCCGTTTCGAGCATCGAAAACTGCTCTTCCCGCTCGTGGAATCTCGGATTGTGGCGCGAACACATGCCGAACTCAAGTCGGCATTCGACGCGAATGGGTGCTGTTACGGCCCTTATCAAACGATGAAACAAGCTGTGCATGATCCTGTTCTTGTTTGGAAAAACCCTATTTTCACCGTCGGAGAAAACCCCAGTGGACTGGCCTATCCTGCCGCCGGGGCAATGGCATCAATTCCACACCACGACAGGCACCCTGCAAAGAGCGCACCTTTGCTAGGCCAGCACAGCGACGAGATCCTCGAATCAGCGCTTGGTCTTTCAACCGGTGCGATCGCTGCACTTCATGACAAGGGACTGGTTGCACAGGCATGAAACAGGACTACGCCCAGATCCGCGACGAGGTCGCCAAACTCTGCCAGCAGTATCCGGGCAGCTATTGGCGCGAAAAGGACAAAGCGCGCGCTTACCCGACCGAGTTTGTCGAAGCGCTGAGCCATGCGGGCTATCTCGCAGCGCTGATCCCCGAAGAGTATGGCGGCGCTGGCCTGCCCATTTCGGCCGCAGCAGCGATCCTTGAGGAAATCCAGCAACAGGGTTGCAATGGCGGGGCCTGCCACGCCCAGATGTACATAATGGGCACGCTGCTGCGCCACGGATCGGAGGCGCAGAAGGCTGCCTATCTGCCCAAGATTGCCACGGGCGAATTGCGGCTCCAGGCTTTTGGTGTAACCGAACCGACGAGCGGCACCGACACATTGTCACTCAAGACGACGGCAAAGCGAGATGGCGATCACTATATCGTCAATGGCCAGAAACTCTGGACGAGCCGCGCTGAGCATTCAGATCTCATGCTCCTTCTTGCCCGCACGACGCCACAAGAAGACGCCATCAAGCGGACCGACGGCCTCTCTGTGTTCCTCGTCGATATGAAGTTGGCGTTGGGACATGGCCTGACCATTCGCCCGTTCGAAACGATGATGAACCATTCGACGACGGAAGTATTCTTCGATAATATGCGCGTCCCCGCTGACAACCTTATCGGCGAGGAAGGCCAGGGTTTTCGTTACATCCTCTCCGGGATGAATGCCGAACGGCTGTTGATCGCAGCGGAATGTATCGGCGATGCCAAATGGTTCATCGCCAAAGCAACGGCCTATGCCAACGAGCGGATTCTGTTCAATCGGCCCATCGGCCAAAATCAGGGTGTCCAGTTTCCCATCGCCCGCGCCTATGCACAGATGCGCGCCGCCGAACTGATGGTCGCCGAAGGCTTGCGCAAATATGAGGCAGGCGAGGCTGTAGGCGAAGAAGCGAACATGGCCAAGATGCTCGCCGCCGAGGCAAGCTGGGCAGCAGGAGAAGCCTGCATCCAGACGCATGGCGGGTTCGGGTTCGCTGCGGAATACGACATTGAACGCAAGTTTCGCGAAACACGGCTCTACCAGGTCGCGCCCATTTCGACGAACATGATCCTGTCTTACATCGCCGAGCATGTTCTCGGCCTGCCACGGAGTTATTGAATGAAGGACTGGATCGGGCGAGAGATGGTCCAGCATGATGAGCTGACACCTGGCCTGCTCGACCGATTCCGCGCGACGGTCGATAGCGATGACATTGGAGATTGTGCCGCACAGGGTCTCCATTGGTGCCTCTGCCTGCCGGATGTTCGCACTGACACTCTGGATATTGACGGGCACGCGAAACGCGGGGGATTCCTCCCGCCCATCGCCCTTCCCCGCCGGATGTGGGCATCGAGCGCAGTCGAATTTCATGCGCCGATTCATGTCGGCGCGGATATTGAACGGCGCTCGAAGATTGCAGATATCAGCGAGAAACAAGGTGGAAGCGGGCATCTCATCTTTGTCAGCATCGATCATGAAACGCGCGCCGATGGCATTCTGGCCGTCAGCGAACGACAGGTGATTGTCTATCGCGAAGCCTCCAGCACTCCACCCACCCCCCCCGGAATCGGGACGCCCGATCTTGCCGCATGGAACTGGCACCGGGTGCTGACGCCCTCCGCTCCGATGCTGTTCCGCTACTCGGCGCTCACGTTCAACAGCCACCGCATTCATTATGACCGGCCATACGCCGTCGAAGTCGAAGGCTATCGCGGGCTTGTCGTGCATGGCCCGCTCACCGCGACATTGCTGCTTGATCTCGCCCGTCGGGAAATTGGGAGCAACGCGCTCTCCCGTTTCGCATTCCGCGGTCAATCTCCGGCCTTCGCTGGCGAAGCCCTCCACTTGGTCGGACGGTCTGAAGGCAAGGCTATCGCGCTGGCAGCGCTTGGTGCCGATGGCCGGACGGTGATTTCAGCCGAAGCAGAGAGGCATTAGGCAGATATGGTTTCGATCCACGCACTCACACCGGATGATTTTACCGATTGGGAGCCTCTATGGCAGGGCTATCTCCGCTTTTATGAAACAGAACTCAGCGAAGATATCACGCGCCTGACTTTTGCGCGGCTGACCGATCCCGCCGAAGCGATGTACGGCTTCCTGGCCCGTGACGAAACCGGTCGTGCCGTCGGTATGGTCAATTGGTTGACCCACCGGGCAACTTGGGCTCGCAATAACTACTGCTATCTTGAGGATCTCTTCGTCAGCCCAGACGTGCGCGGAACCGGCGCCGGACGCGCCCTGATCGAAGCCGTCTATGCAGAAGCACGCAACCTTGGCTGTCCGCATGTCTATTGGCTGACTCAGGAAACCAACACCGAGGGACGAAAGCTTTATGACCGGATCGCCAAAAACTCTGGATTCGTCCACTATCGGCACACACTCTAGCGGAGAATATTGATGAGCCATCTCGTTTTGCGCGAGGATCGGGACGAGATTGCGATCCTGACTCTCAACCGACCGGAAAAACGCAATGCCCTCAATGTTGCGCTTTGGAGTGAACTTGATGCGCATATCGCTCACATTCGCGCGGCAGACGACAAGATTGGCGCCGTTATCCTGCGGGCGAATGGCCCTACTTTTTGCGCCGGGAATGACCTTGCCGAGCGCGGTTCAACGACGCCCGAACCAAATTACCAGGCCAACACGATTACGCGCCTTGCGACCCTGCCCCAGCCAGTTATCGTGGCCGTACAAGGGGGTTGTTTCACCGGTGGTCTCGAACTGGTTCTTGCCGGTGACATCATCCTCGCGTCCGCGTCCGCCAGCTTTGCAGACACACATGGAAAATTCGCGCTCGTGCCTGTTTGGGGGATGAGCCAAAGGCTGCCCAGGCGTGTGGGGCAGTGGAAGGCGCGCGAGATCAGTTTTACCGGGCTTCCCGCTTCAGGTGCAGAAGCAGCACGCATCGGCTTGGCCAATCACTGCGTGCCGGATGATCAGCTTGATTCTGAAGCACTCCGCATCGCAACGTCAATCGTATGCCAAAGCCGGCACAGTGTCTTTGCCTACAAGAAACTCTATTGCGAACAGGCAGATTTGCCACTCGCGGCCGGTCTGGACCACGAAATATCCGCAAGCGCTGGCATCGGCCCCGATTTTGTCGAACGCGTCAGTCGACAGTTCAAGAAATAGCCGCGCCTTCGGTCACGCTTTTCCACATCGTCGCATCGTGCCCGAACATGATACGTGTGCCCGAAGCGCGAAGCTTTGCAAGACGATCGAGCGTCACCAGCCCTTCGTCCTTGTCGAACGTGAACCCGGGAAGCGCCCGCTCTTCAAGATTGCGCTCCGTGTAGCAACAGTCGGCAGCAAGAAGGACATCCCCGCTCGCCAGCCGCACAATCGCGCTTTGGTGTCCCGGCGTATGGCCAAAGGTCGGGACGATCATCACCGAGCCGTCGCCGAACAGATCGAGTTCGCCGTCGATCGCTTTCACCTTGTGGCCCGTCTCAAAATCAATCCGGTTGTAGACCCAAGGATCGTCGCAGGCCTGTGCCGCTGCCCATTCTCTCGATTGGACGATCACCGTTGCATTGGGAACAAACATCATCCCGCCGCAATGATCATTGTGGAGGTGCGATGCGATGATCCAGTTGATACTAGCGGGATCAACATCGATCGATCGCAGCCGGGCCGCGATGTCCATCCCCTCAAACAGCTCGAGGCCAAATTTTTCGGCCGGGAGTCGCGCTGCGATTTCGCGGCGATTGCGCTC
>JANLST010000030.1:0-1768 GCA_031362505.1 Sphingomonadales bacterium | reverse complement strand
AATGATGCCCCGGTGCGCGATGCCGGAGTCGCGACGATTGCCGTCCATGATATTGCGGACACCAAGCTGGTGATCGAAACGATCATCAAGCTTGCTGGCCCAGCCTAATATTCTATCTTCGTGATAGTGGACAATAGCTCGTCGTACAGGCGTTGCACATCGTCCCTTTGGCTGAGCCCAGCGCCCGGAGAAAGAACAGCCGCCGTACCTGCCGCAACACCGGATGCGAGCGCCACGCGCAAAGACTTTCCTTGAGCAAGCGCCAGAGTCGCCCCACCGACAAAACTATCCCCAGCACCAACCGCGCTCCGGGCAACAACAGGCGGCACGTTGGTCGACCAAGCCTCATCCTTGCTCACGATCAAGGCGCCATCGCTGCCGCGTGTTAGAGCGACAATTTGGGTCGCGTTCGTCGCGATCAAAGCCCGTGCGGCTACAACTTGCATCGCAGTGTCGGGCAATTCCCGCCGCGTGAGCTCTTCTAGCTCCCGAAGGTTTGGCTTGATCAGGAACACGCCCTTGTCGAGGGTTGCACGAAGTGCCGGGCCAGACGTATCCAGGATCACGCGCGCCCGTTTGCGGTCGGCAATCTCAACGACGCGCGTATAAGCGTTGGCAGGCAACCCCCGCGGCATGCTGCCGCTTGCGACCACATAGTTAAAATCAAATGTCTCGAGCGCGGAAAGGCAATTGTCCCACTCGTCGGCGCTGACCTCTGGCCCTTCGGGGACAAACCGAAACTCCTGCCCGGTTGAGCGTTCAAAAACTGTATGTGCGATACGAGTGTAGCCCTTGATATCGATACGCTGGGCTGCAATCCCTGTGCTGCGCAGCAGATCATCGAGAATTGCGCCGGTGGCACCGCCCGCCAAATAAATCGACCGCGCTTTGCCGCCAAGTTCCTCAATCACGCGCGCAACGTTGATGCCACCGCCGCCTGGATAATAGCGCTCATCCGTTGTTCTTATCTTGCGCAGCGGTTGGATCAGGTCGGCGGATGCCGACCCATCAATCGTTGGATTGAGCGTAAGCGTGATGATGGGCTTCATGTCCATTCTACTCCATCCCTGCCAACAACTGATCAAGCGGGACTGTCGCGAAGGTCGTAATGCTATCCGCAACCGCGAAGGGGAGGATAAGCGTGCGGTCATGGACAATCGCGCCGCAGGTATAGGCTATGTTTGGCACATATCCGTAACGCTCCTCTGGCGTGGGGCGGATCAGCGGGCGCCGCGTGCGCGACAGCAGTTTTGAGGGGTCATTGCGGTCGAGGAGGCAGGCGCCGATGCAATAGTTTCGAACCGCGCCCACGCCGTGGGTCAGGACAAGCCACCCTTCATCAATTTCGATTGGCGAACCGCCATTGCCGATCTGGACGAACTCCCAAGGCCAGCGCGGTGCGATAATCCTGGTGCCGCCTTGCCAGTCATACAGATCATCTGACGACAGCAGCCAAATGTTCTCATGATCCTGTCGCCCTAGCATATGATAACGGCCGCCGACCCGGCGCGGGAAGAGCGCCATGCCTTTGTTGGCGGTCGCAGCGCCGCGCAGAGCCGTCAACTCGAAGGTCTTGAAATCAGTGGTGCGGAGAAGCTCCTGCCGGATGCTCTGCCCGCTGAATGCTGTGTAGGTGCCGAAGTAGGTGACGTTATCATCGTCGTCGGTGAACCGGACAAGCCGGACATCCTCGATGCCGTGGCGCTGGCTGGGGGTGACCGGGAAAATGACAATTTCAGACAGTTCGTGACTGTCTTCAAAGAGCAAG
>JANLST010000229.1:0-3287 GCA_031362505.1 Sphingomonadales bacterium | reverse complement strand
ATCGCGCCGGAGCATCGCTGGCTGGTCGAGCCGCTGATTTGCCATCACTGGCCGTCCTATGACGTTGCCTTTCCTGCTCATCAGCGGACGCTGGAGACGGGCTACAACAGCATCGAGTCCGAACGACTCGATACTGTGGTGAGGGCGCGGCTGGATCCTGACCGGATCATCGCGGCTAGGGCCATTTCGATCGACAGCAAATCGATCGTCCTCGATAACCAGAACCGGGTCGACGCCGATCTCGTGATCGATACGCGCGGGGCCGCTGACCTGTCCTGTCTTGATCTTGGCTGGCAGAAATTCCTTGGGCAGCGCTTGCGGATAGAGGGCGGGCATGGACTGACTCGCCCGATCATCATGGACGCAACCGTCCCGCAGCTTGACGGGTATCGTTTCGTTTACTGCCTGCCCTTCGATTCCGAGACGGTGTTTGTCGAGGATACTTATTACAGTAATAGCCCTGACCTTTCGTTGGGGGTGTTGCGCGAGCGCATTGCAGACTATGTCAAAGCCCGCGGATGGCATGTGGAAGCGATCGAACGTGAAGAGACCGGAGTCTTGCCCGTTGCGATGGGCGGCGATTTCGATGCCTACTGGGCCTCGGGTGGCGATACGGCAAAGGCCGGGATGCGTGCAGCGTTGTTCCATCCAACCACTGGATATTCTCTGCCAGACGCGGTCAGATTGGCTGTGCACATAGCCGAAACTCCCACTCTGGGCCCGGAAGAGTCAAGGGCCCATTCCGCGTCGCTATGGGGCGAGCGCGGATTCTACAGGATGCTTGATACCATGCTCTTTCGTGCCGCCGAATCCGACCAGCGTTACAGGATACTCGAACGATTTTATCGGCTTTCTCCGGCCCTGATCGGTCGTTTCTATGCCGGAAAATCGACGTTTCTTGACAAGATTCGAATCTTGAGCGGAAAGCCGCCAGTCTCTATCGGTCGAGCCGTGACAGCAATATTGGGGTCGCGAAAGTGAAGCGCTCCATTATCATCGGATCGGGCTTCGGCGGGCTGGCGCTGGGCATCCGCCTGCAATCGGCAGGCATTGAAACCACCATCGTCGAAGGCCGTGACAAGCCCGGCGGGCGCGCCTATTTCTGGGAGAAGGACGGGTTCACATTCGATGCCGGGCCGACGGTCATCACCGATCCAGACTGCCTGAAGCAACTCTGGGCCTTGTCCGGCCGCGATATGGCCGATGATGTGACCCTTGATCCGGTCTCCCCCTTTTACAGGCTCAACTGGCCTGATGGGACGAACTTCGATTATTCGAACGACAATGCTTCGCTGACTGCCGAGATTGCCAAACTCAATCCGGCTGATGTCGCAGGATATCAGCGTTTTCTCGACTATTCGGCCGGCGTTTACCAGGAAGGCTATGTCAAGCTTGGCACGGTTGCTTTCCTTGACTTTGCCACGATGATCAAGGCGGCGCCCGCGCTTGCCAAATACCAGGCCTGGCGCTCGGTCTATTCGATCGTCTCGTCCTTCGTTCAGAGCGAAAAACTGCGCGAAGCGCTGACATTTCACACGCTGCTCGTCGGCGGGAATCCTTTCACCACGAGCGCCATTTATGCCCTGATCCACAAGCTGGAAAAGGATGGAGGCGTCTGGTTCGCGCGCGGCGGGACGAACAAGCTGATCGCGGGCATGGTTACACAGTTTGAGAGGCTCGGCGGTACGTTGCGGCTCGATGATCCAGTTGTCGAGATTGAAACGCTCGGCGACAGGGCGACAGGCGTCAGAACGCGCTCAGGTTGGCAGGCGGATGCCGATGCGGTTGCCTCGAACGCAGACATCATGCACAGCTACCGCGATCTCCTGACTGGCAACAGGCGGGGTGCGCGCATCGCATCCTCGCTCGAACGCAAACGCTTTTCACCCTCGCTGTTTGTTGTCCATTTCGGGATAAAAGGAAGCTGGCCCGGCATCCCGCATCACATGATCCTGTTCGGTCCGCGCTACAAGGAACTGCTGCACGACATTTATAATCATGGCGTTCTGCCTGCAGATTTCTCGCTTTACCTCCACCACCCGACCGTGACCGACCCGTCAATGGCACCAGAGGGTTGCTCGACTTTCTATGCGCTCGCGCCGGTTGCCCATCTTGGCAAGGCGCCACTCGAATGGGACGGCGAAGTCGGCGAAGTGCTGAAAGAACGTATCCTCGATGAAATCGAACGCCGGCTGATCCCGGACATCCGCTCGCGGATCGTCACCAGCTTTCACTATGCACCAACCGATTTCGGGCGGGACCTGAATGCCCATCTGGGCAGCGCCTTCAGCCTGGAGCCGACGCTCACCCAATCGGCCTGGTTCCGTACCCACAACCGCGACGATGTCATTCCCAATCTCTATTTTGTCGGTGCAGGCACGCATCCGGGAGCCGGCATTCCCGGAGTTGTCGGAAGCGCCAAGGCGACAGCGGGGTTGATGCTGGAGGATCTCAACGGATGAGGCGATTGGCAGTCTATTGTGGCTCTTCTCCGGGCGGCGATCCGGCCTATGCCGATGCGGCTCGTGCGCTGGGCACCGAGATGGTCGTGCGCGGGATTGGATTGGTGTTTGGTGGTGGCCATATCGGGCTGATGGGCACGATCGCCGATGCGGTCCTGGCTGCGGGCGGTGAGGCCATCGGTGTGATCCCAACCGCTTTGCGCGACAAGGAACTGGCGCACAAAGGGTGTACCGAACTTCACATCGTCTCCACCATGCATGAACGAAAAGCACTGATGGCTGATCTCGCCGATGGTTTCATCGCCATGCCGGGGGGGTTTGGTACGCTGGATGAGATATTTGAAATGCTGACCTGGAGCCAACTTGGTTATCACCCCAAACCGTGCGGCTTCCTGAATGTCGTTGGCTATTATGATGCGCTCTTCACGTTTCTCGACAGCTGCGTCGAGGCGCGGTTTGTGACGCAGGTGCATCGCGAGATGATCATCGCGGCGTCTGAGCCTGGCGCCTTGCTTGATGGACTTGCCAGTTTTCGTTCGCCCGATCAGGCCAAGTGGCTTGACCGGTTTGATCTGTGAGTTCCAACCGCACCGCCCTTGTCGCACACGCCCGCGAAAGCATTGAACGGGGCTCCACTTCTTTTGCGCTCGCATCGAAGCTGTTTGACCGCCAGACCCGCGAGCAGGCCTGGTTGCTCTATTACTGGTGCCGTCGTTGCGACGATATCGCCGATGGGCAGGATCATGGCGGGACCATGTCCGCAGTCGACGATCCGCTGGAACGGCTGGCGTCGATCACCGACCTGACGACGCGTGCCCTGGAGGG
>JANLST010000122.1:0-4729 GCA_031362505.1 Sphingomonadales bacterium | reverse complement strand
GCGGGCGTGATCAAGTATCGCCATGGCCTTGGTGAGGAAGAAAACCAGATCGGGGCTGTAACCGGCCTCGCCTGGACCGAAGTTGGCGGCGAATTGCTGACGATCGAAGCCGTTACCGTGCCTGGCAAGGGTGCCGTGCGCACAACAGGCAAGCTGGGCGAGGTCATGACCGAGTCCATCCAGGCGGCCCTGTCGTTCGTGAAAGCGCGCAGCCCGGCTTATGGTATCAAACCAAGCCTGATATCGCGCAAGGATCTTCACATCCATTTGCCAGAAGGTGCCGTCCCCAAAGATGGCCCATCAGCAGGGATTGGCATGGTGACCGCAATGGTTTCGACCTTGACCGGCATAACCGTGCGCCGCGATGTCGCGATGACGGGAGAAGTCACGCTGCGCGGGCGCGTCCTGCCGATCGGGGGCTTGAAGGAAAAGCTGCTCGCAGCTTTGCGCGGCGGCATCAAGACCGTCATCATTCCGCAGGAAAATGAAAAGGATCTTGTCGAGATTCCGAACAACATTCTCGACAATCTGACGATCATTCCAGTCCGTCATGTGGATGAAGTGTTGGCGCTTGCATTGACGGAACCGCTCCATCCAATCGAGTGGACGGAGGCTGATGATCTGGCTGCGCAACCACCAATTGGCCGCGGTAGCGCAGGCGAATCCCTGCCGCATTGAGATTCCGTCGAAAAATTACTACGAAATGTCTGATTTTGGCGTTTTTTCGCGTGAATCCCTTTGACAGCAGGCACGCGGTTGGAGTTAGTAGCCGCCAGATTGACCGCGAGTCATTCTGAAACCATCTGATAGGGGGTTCGTCAAAATGAACAAACAAGAACTAATTTCGTCGGTTGCAGAAGCAGCTGGCCTGACCAAGGCAGACGCAGGCAAAGCTGTTGAAGGTGTATTCGACGCCATCACGGGCAGCCTCAAGAAGGGCGACGAAGTTCGCCTGGTTGGTTTTGGCACTTTTTCGGTTTCCAAGCGCAAGGCTTCTACCGGTCGCAACCCCCGCACCGGTGAGCCGATGAAAATCAGCGCTTCGACCCAGCCCAAGTTCAAAGCTGGCAAGGGCCTGAAAGACGCCGTAAATTGATCGCATCCTCCTTCGGGAGGGATAAGTGAGCAAACGGGCAGCATCTTCGCGGATGCTGCCCGTTTTGTTTTATCCGGCGGCCGGCCTTGTCATTCGCAAGACCCTTGTCTAACGGCCAGCCAGCAAAGTGCGGGCGCGTAGCTCAGTGGTAGAGCACACCCTTCACACGGGTGGGGTCGCAGGTTCAATCCCTGCCGCGCCCACCACGCACTTTGCGCAATCATCAGATTTCCGGGGGCGCACATGAGCAATCTTCACCTTGTATTTGGCGGGCGTGTTAAAGATCCTCGCACGCTCGACTTCGCGGACCTCAAATCGATCGACCTTGTCGGGATGTATCCGGACTATAAATCAGCCGAAAAGGCGTGGCGAGCTGCCGCGCAACGCACGGTTGACGATGCGGAAATGAAATATGTGGTCGTCCACCTGCACCGGCTGCTCGAGCCGGACATGATCAAACGCTGAGGCTCAGATGAACTCGATCTTGGAGACGATGTAAAAGCGGTCGCCTGACGGCACAGTCACTTCGACCTCGTCATTGACCTTGCGCCCGATCAAGCCACGTCCCAGCGGCGAGTTGTAGGAAATCTTGCCAGATTTGGCATCTGCCTCGGGCTGGCCCACGATCTGGTATCGGACCGGCTTTTCATTCTCGTCTATCAACGTAACCGTCGCGCCAAAGACAATCTTGTCGCCTGACAGCGTTGTTGGATCGATGATCATCGCGCGGCTCAACTTGTCCTCGATATCCGAGATCGTCGCTTCGTTCTGGCCCTGCTGTTCCTTCGCAGCATGATACTCGGCATTTTCCGAGAGATCGCCATGCGCGCGCGCTTCTTCGATCGAATCGATAATCTGCGGACGCTCGGCTTTCAGGCGCGACAGATGCTCGGTCAGCATCTTGTGTCCTTCAAGGAGCATCGGCATCTTTTCGACTGTCGCCATCTTTCAAACCTTCACTTGTCAAAAAATCTTCACCAAGCGGCTCCAATTGGAGACCGCCCGCCCGTTCACCAGAATTGTCGGGATCAGCGTGCGCTGGATGAATGATAAGACTGAAGCGTGCGAACTTCAAGTTTTCTTGTCCGCAAGGCCGCAATCCCTTGCGCTGCAGCCACTGATGCCGAGGCCGTGGTGAAATAGGGAATCCTCCCCATCAGCGCCGAACGGCGGAGCGATTCGCTGTCCTTGAGCGATTGCCACCCTTCGGTCGTGTTGAAAATAAGGCCGATTTCGCCGTCCTTGATCATGTCCACAATATGCCGACGACCCTGCGCGACCTTGTTCACCCGTTCAACGTCAATGCCATGTGCGAAGAGAAAGTCTGCGGTCCCGCCGGTTGCGCAGACGGAAAACCCAAGTTCGACTGCTTGGCGGACCGCGGGCAGGATCACAGGCTTGTCACTGTCCTTCACGGAAACAAAGAGTTTTCCGCTATCGGGAAGCATCATTCCGCCGCCGATTTGCGCCTTGGCGAAGGCCATCGCAAAATCCTGTTCGATCCCCATCACTTCGCCGGTCGACTTCATTTCCGGCGAAAGAACGGGATCGACTCCGGGGAAGCGCGCAAACGGGAAAACCGCCTCTTTTACAGCGATATAGTCGATATCCAGGTTGATCGGCGGCAAATTCTTCAGTTTTTCGCCCGCCATGACGCGGGCCGCTATCTTGGCGACAGGCGCGCCGATCGCCTTGGCAACGAAGGGAACGGTCCGCGAGGCACGCGGATTGACTTCGATCAGATAGACCGCGCCGTCCTTGACCGCGAACTGGATGTTCATCAGCCCGCATACGCTGAGCGCGCGCGCCAGAGCCTCGGCCTGCTTGCCAATCTCGGCGATGATGTCAGCAGGCAGGCTGTAAGGCGGGATTGTGCAGGCGCTGTCGCCCGAATGGACGCCGGCTTCCTCGATATGCTGGAGGATGCCAGCCACCACCACATCGTCGCCATCGGCTATCGCATCAACGTCTACCTCAATGGCATCCCTCAGGTAACGGTCAATCAGCACGGGCGAGTCACCCGATACCTGCACGGCGGTCTGGATGTAGTTTTCAAGCTGTGCCTGGGTGTCGACAATCTCCATCGCCCGGCCACCCAGCACATAGGAGGGGCGCATCAGCACCGGATAGCCGATGCTCTCGGCTACAGCGATCGCCTCTTCGCGGCTGCGCGCAATGCCGTTTTCTGGCTGTTTGAGGCCGAGTTTGTTGACCAACGCCGCAAACCTCTCACGATCTTCGGCAAGATCGATGGCATCCGGAGACGTACCCAGAATGGGGATTCCAGCCTCTTCCAGCGCCTTGGCAAGGTTCAGCGGCGTCTGACCCCCGAACTGAACGATCACGCCCTTCAGCGTGCCGTTCTGCTGCTCAACATGCAGGATCTCCAGCACGTCCTCGGCCGTCAGCGGTTCGAAATAGAGCCGGTCGGACGTATCATAGTCGGTCGAGACCGTTTCCGGATTGCAGTTGACCATGATCGTTTCGTAGCCCGCATCCGACAGCGCAAAGCAGGCGTGGCAGCAGCAATAGTCGAACTCGATCCCCTGCCCGATCCGGTTCGGCCCGCCGCCAAGGATGACGATCTTCTCACGATTGGTGGGCGCGCTCTCGCATTCGGGCGCGCCGAAACTCGGGGCTTCATAGGTTGAATACATATACGGCGTCTTGGCTTCGAATTCGGCCGCGCAGGTATCGATCCGCTTGAATACGGGGCGGACCCCCAATTTGTGACGCAACGCCCTAACCTGCGCTTCGGTCACGCCGCCGGTCATCGCGCGCATGGTTTCCGCGATCAGTCCCGAGCCATGGGCAACCGTGCGGCGCATGCCCTTGCGCATTCCGGTTGACTGCAGCGAGAGGAAAGCAAGCCGCTTGTCGGAAAAGCCCATCGCCTTGAGCCGACGGAGTCCTTCGGCATCCTGTGGAAGGCCATTGTGTTCGACTTCGCGTTCTGCGGCGATGATTTCCGCGATCCGTTCAAGGAACCAAGGGTCATATTTCGCGACCGCATGGACGTCAGCCACGCTCATCCCCTCACGCAGGCATTGCGCGGCGACGAGCAACCGGTCAGGCGTGGGGCGGGACAATTCGGCAATCAGGTCGTCACGCGATGCACCTATCAGCGCATCGACATAGTTGAAGCCCGCCAGCCCGGTTTCCAGCCCGCGCAGCGCCTTCTGCATCGATTCGTGGATATTCCGGCCAATCGCCATGACTTCGCCAACCGATTTCATCGCGGTTGAAAGCAACGGCTCGGCGCCCTTGAACTTTTCGAAGGCAAAGCGCGGGATCTTGGTCACGACATAGTCGATGGTGGGCTCGAACGAGGCGGGCGTCGCGCCGGTAATATCATTCTCGATCTCGTCGAGCGTGTAACCGACCGCCAGTTTCGCCGCGACCTTGGCAATCGGGAAGCCCGTCGCCTTGGATGCCAGCGCCGAAGAGCGCGAAACGCGCGGGTTCATCTCGATCACGATCAGGCGGCCATCTTTGGGATTGACTGCGAACTGTACGTTCGAACCGCCTGTTTCAACGCCGATTTCACGCAGGCAAGCAATGCTCGCGTTGCGCATGATCTGATATTCCTTGTCAGTCAGCGTCAGCGCCGGGGCAACCGTGATCGAATCGCCC
>JANLST010000111.1:0-11384 GCA_031362505.1 Sphingomonadales bacterium | reverse complement strand
GGCGACCTGACCGTGTTGTGCGGCGCAATCGTGGGGGCAGGGCTTGCCTTTCTCTGGTTCAACGCGCCGCCTGCTGCGGTGTTCATGGGCGACACGGGCAGCCTTGCACTGGGCGGGACGCTCGGCACGATTGCGGTGGTTTCGGATCACGAGTTTGCTCTTGCCGTGATCGGCGGGCTTTTTGTGGTTGAGGCACTATCGGTGATTATCCAGGTTTTCTGGTTCAAACGCACCGGGCGGCGGGTTTTCCGAATGGCGCCGATCCATCACCATTTTGAACAACTTGGCTGGTCTGAGCCGACTGTTGTGATCCGGTTCTGGATCGTCTCTTTCGTCCTGGCATTGGCCGGACTTTCGACGTTGAAGCTCAGATGATCGTCTCTCCCGCCTTTCGCGGCAAACGCTATGCTGTGCTCGGGCTCGCGAAGTCGGGCCTTGCCACTGTGCGGGCTCTGGCGGCGAGTGGGGCAGAGGTTGTGGCGTGGGACGGCAAGGAAGAGGCGCGCGCCGCAATTGGCGATGGCGTCACTTTGGCCAATCCGGTCGAAATCGACATTTCCGGTTTTGACGGCATCGTGGTTTCACCCGGCGTTCCGATCAATCGTCATCCGATCGCCGATAAGGCTCACGCTGCCCAGGTTCCCCTGATCGGGGACATCGAGCTGTTTTCTCAAGCGCGGGCCGGCCTCCCGCCTCACAAGGTTGTTGGCATAACAGGAACCAACGGCAAATCGACCACGACGGCGCTTATCCACCACATTATCGAGACGGCCGGCATGTCGACCATGTTGGGCGGCAATATTGGCTTGCCCATCCTTGGGCAGGAGCCCCTGCCTGAAGGTGGCATTTATGTGCTCGAACTGTCGAGCTATCAGATCGACCTGTGCCACGCGCTCGATTGTGACATTGCCGTGTTGCTCAACATCACGCCCGATCATCTTGACCGGTACGATGGCTTTGCGGATTATGCCTCGTCGAAGGAGCGGCTCTTCACGATGCAACACGTCGACAAGGTTGCGGTGATTGCGACCGAAGACGATCGCACAAAGATGATTGCGAGCCGGATCAATCACCGGCTGATGCGGGTCTCATCCAAGCAAGTGGGGGATCAGTCGCGCTGGCCCTCCTTGCAAGGCCCGCACAATGCCCAGAATGTCGCGGTCGCGCGTGCCGTCGCAGAAGTGCTCGGGATCAAGGCGGCATCCGTCGAAGAGGGCCTGCTGACCTATCCCGGACTGCCGCACCGGATGGAGCGCGTGCGCGAACTCGGCGGCGTCGTTTATGTCAATGACAGCAAGGCCACCAACCCGGCCTCTGCTGCTCCGGCGCTTGCGGCCTATCCTGCGATCCACTGGATCGTTGGCGGTCAGGCCAAGACCGAAGATCTGGATGCGTGCGCGCCTTATTTCGATCATGTGAGGGCGGCCTACACAATTGGCGAAGCGGGTCCGGTCTTTGCGAGGCTGCTGCAAAACCAGATGCCAGTCTCCCAATGCGATGTTCTGGAGGAAGCCGTGCGTCAGGCCAGCAACGCAGCGGTCGCGGGAGAGACGGTATTGCTGTCGCCGGCTTGCGCGTCGTTCGATCAGTTCAGGGATTTCGAGGCGCGCGGCGATGCGTTCCGTGCGGCGGTGGAGGCTTTGGCATGACGGCGGTTGCGTCACACAAAAAGGGCAGGGTCGTCGCGCGGCTTGGCCGGGGTGACCGGTCCCCGCTCGGCATGTGGTTCTGGGAGATTGATCGCGTCCTTTTGCTTCTTGTTACCATTCTCCTCTCGATCGGATTGATTGCGGTTGCGGCCGGTTCACCTGCCGCTGCGGCACGCTATTCGGGCGGAAACCTGACCATCTCCCCGCTTGCGTATTTCTGGAAGCAGTTGATTTGGGTTGCGCTCGGGCTGCCAATCATGATCGGGTTTTCGATGTTGCCGCAAAATGTTGCACGACGCATCGCCCTTGCCGGCGCAGCGTTTTTCAGCGTGATCCTCGCCTTTGTGCCCGTGATCGGAAATGAAGTGAACGGAGCGGTGCGCTGGATAGGCTTCGGCTTTGCACAGATCCAGCCGGCCGAATTCCTCAAGCCGCTTTTCATTGTTGCGATGGCCTGGATCCTTTCGCTCAAGGTTCATGATCGATCGCTGCCTGTGGTGCCGATTACTGGCCTGTTGACGCTTATCGTTGCCGGACTGTTGATGATGCAGCCTGACTTTGGTCAAGCGATTGTGTTTTGCTCGGTCTGGATGGCATTGATGCTCGTTTCGGGAATGCCGATGCGGATGATGGGCGCGTTGGGCGGACTCGGGTCGGCGGGCATCGTGGCGGCCTATTTCCTCTATCCGGTGGCCAAAACGCGGATCAACAATTTCCTTTTCGCCGATGGCGACACCTATCAAGTCGATCAGGCCCGTGCGACTCTTACCGCGGGCGGATTTTTCGGAACCGGGCCGGGCGGTGGTGAAAAGAAGTTTCATCTGCCCGAAGCCCATACGGATTATATTTTCTCTGTGATTGGCGAAGAATTTGGCCTGATTGCCTGTATCGCGATTGCCGCATTGTTCCTTGCCATTGCCGTGCGGGTCTTCGTAAAACTTCTCGATGAAGAGGATGCCTTTCTGGTCTATGCCTCGGCTGGACTTGCAACACAGTTTACAGTGCAGGCCTTTATCAACATCGCGGTCAATGTCGGGCTCGCTCCCTCAAAGGGCATGACCTTGCCGTTCATTAGCTACGGCGGCTCATCCATGATTGCCTTGTCGATCGGTTTTGGTCTGCTTCTCGCGTTTACGCGCAAGAACCCCTATCTGTTGCGCTCTCCCTATGTCGTGAAATGGAGCAGCAGATGAGCCTGTCGCGCCACTTCGTTCTCGCAGCCGGCGGAACCGGAGGGCACATGATGCCCGCCCATGCGCTGGCCGCTGAACTGATGGCGCGCGGGCATCGTGTGGCGTTGGTGACCGATGCGCGCGGGGCAAAAATTCCGGGGCTGTTCGATGATGTGCAGACTCACATCCTCCCGGCCGGGCGCATAACAGGAAACCCGCTCAGTTGGCCGGGCGGAGCGCGCGCGATCCTTTCAGGGCGGGGCATGGCACGCAGGCTGTATGAGACGTTTGAGCCGGCAGCAGTGATTGGCTTTGGAGGTTATCCTGCATTTCCCGCCCTTTTCGCCGCACATTCGATGGGGATTCCAACCGCTGTTCATGAACAGAATGCCGTGCTGGGCCGCGTCAATCGGTTTGTCGCCAATCGGGTCAAGGCGATTGCGACTGCCTATCCCGATGTGGAACGGATTTCGGCCAGGAATTTGGACAAGGTCCATTTGATCGGCAACCCGGTGCGCGAGGAAATCCTTGCGCTGCGTGATCGCCCCTATCCGCTGCTTGATGGCGATGGTGTGTTTCGCGTGTTGGTGATTGGCGGGAGTCAGGGGGCCAATATTCTTTCCGAAGTCGTGCCCGATGGCCTCGCTATGCTCCCGGAAGCGCTTCGCCGTCGACTTCAGGTTACGCAGCAATGTCGCATTGAAGATATTGATGCGGTTCGCGCACGATATCTCGCGCTGGGTATTCCTGCTGATCTTGCGACCTATATGTCCGACATTCCGCATCGACTGGCGTGGACCCATCTCGTGATCGCTCGCGCCGGCGCGTCAACTCTGGCAGAATTGACCGCTGCAGGTCGCCCGGCAATCCTTGTTCCGCTGCCGAGCGCCACTGACGATCATCAAACCGAGAATGTGAAAGAGATGGTTGCTGCGGGTGGAGCGCGATCGATACGGCAAGATCGCTTTACGCCGTCCGAGCTTGCCAAGCAGATGCAAAAGCTCGGCCTCGATCCGCAGGGCTTGACCAACGCGGCACGAGCGGCGCGAAGTTGTGGCCGCCCTAACGCCACAAGAGACCTTGCCAACCTCGCAGAAGATCTCGGTCGGACCCCGGTTGTCGATGGCCTGAAGGCGGATGGCTGGAACGCATCTCCCGGGCTAGCAGGAGCCGCAATATGAAGGGCGTCGCAACCGAGATCGGTACGATCCATTTCATTGGCATTGGCGGTATCGGCATGTCGGGCATCGCCGAAGTGATGCACAATATGGGTTATCGGGTGCAGGGTTCAGACATTTCGGAAGGCTATGTCATCGAAGGCCTGCGCGCGCGCGGAATCAAGGTGATGATTGGCCATGACGGCGACAATCTGGGAGACGCTGCAGTCGTGGTGACGTCAACCGCCGTCAGCCGCAAAACCAATCCCGAAGTTGAAGCGGCATACGAGCGGCGTATTCCTGTGGTGCGTCGCGCGGAAATGCTGGCCGAACTGATGCGGCTGAAATCGACGGTTGCGGTTGCCGGTACGCATGGCAAGACGACCACAACGTCAATGATTGCGGCGCTCCTCGATGCAGGTGGCGTCGATCCGACCGTGATCAATGGCGGCATCATCAACAGCTATGGCTCCAACGCGCGTTTGGGCGATAGTGAGTGGATGGTGGTGGAAGCGGATGAGAGCGATGGCTCTTTCCTTCGGCTCGACGGCACGATCGCGGTCGTTACCAACATCGATCCCGAGCATCTCGATCATTATGGCGATTTTGAAGGCGCCAAGGCTGCCTATGTCGAGTTCATCGAAAATGTTCCCTTCTACGGAGTTGCGATCCTTTGTCTCGACCATCCAGAGGTTCAGGCCATTTTGCCCCGCATTCGAGACCGGCGGATCATGACCTATGGTTTTTCGGCGCAAGCGGACGTTCGGGGCGACAATGTGACGCCGGTGTTGGGCGGCAATCGATTTGACGCCACGGTCCGGGCACGCGATGGTTCGATGCGAACGATTGTTGGCATCGAAATGCCTATGCCCGGTCGGCACAATGTCCAAAACGCATTGGCTGCAGTCGCGGTCGCTCTCGAAATGGGGATCGACGATGCGACGATCCAGTCAGGTTTCGCCAAGTTCGGCGGGGTCAAGCGGCGCTTTACGAAGGTCGGCGAAGTCGACGGCACAACGATCATCGACGATTATGGGCACCACCCGGTCGAGATTCGCGCCGTGCTCGCGGCGGCACGAGAAAGCGCCAAAGGGCGTGTGATTGCCGTCGTCCAACCGCATCGTTTTTCGCGGCTCGGAAATTTGATGGATGATTTTCAGCAGGCGTTTAACGATGCCGATATGGTCTATGTAACCCCGGTCTATGCCGCGGGAGAATTGCCGATCGAGGGGGTTGATGCCGACGCGTTGGTCAGGGGGCTCAAACAACGCGGACACCATGCCGCGGCCGAGATCGCCGATGCGACGGCGCTTGCAAGCGAGTTGGCAACAGTTGCCCAGCCTGACGACCAGATCGTCTGTCTCGGCGCGGGCGACATTACAAAATGGGCCGCAGGCCTTGCCGATGCCATCAGGGCGGCACGGGCATGACCGGCGCGGATACCATCTCCCGCGTACGCGGCAAGCTGACGGCGAATGCACCGCTGGCCCCGCTTGTCTGGTTCAAGTCGGGCGGACAGGCCGAATGGCTTTTCGAACCGGCGGATACCGAAGATTTGCAGGCATTTACACGCGACCTCGATCCCGCCCTGTCATTCTGGCCGTTGGGTCTTGGATCGAACCTGATTGTGCGCGACGGCGGCGTGCCCGGGGTAACGGTAAGATTGGGCAAGCCGTTTGCAAAGGTTGAAGTGCTCGACGACGTCACACTGCGCTGCGGTGGTGGGGCATCCGGAATATTGGTCTCCAGCAAGGCTCGTGACGCGGGAATCGCTGGGCTGGAATTTTTGCGCGGTATTCCTGGAACTGTCGGGGGCTTCGTTCGCATGAATGGCGGAGCCTATGGTTGTGAAGTGCGGGACATATTGGTGGAAGCGGACGTCGTGCTGCGTTCGGGTGAACGCGTGACAGTTCCCTTGGCACAACTGGGCTATACCTATCGGCATTCCGAATTGCCCGAAGGTTGCGTCGTCGTTGGCGCGACATTCCGTGGTCGGCCGGGAGAACGAGCAATCATCGGGGCCGAGATGGACAGGATCGCTGCCGAGCGTGAAGCATCACAGCCGCTGCGCTCCAAGACCGGTGGCTCGACCTTCAAGAATCCCGAAGGCCACAAGGCTTGGCAGCTCGTCGATCAGGCCGGCTGCCGTGGCCTTTTGATCGGAGGCGCGCAGGTTTCGGAGAAGCACACCAATTTCCTGCTCAACCTTGGTGACGCGACGAGCGCAGACATCGAGGCGCTTGGTGAGGAAGTGCGAAGGCGGGTGAAAGCGAAATCGGGAATCGAACTCGAGTGGGAGATTCAGCGGGTGGGATCAGTAAAGTGAGCGGTGCGATCCATGTTGTTGTCCTGATGGGTGGTTGGTCGGCGGAACGTGAAGTTTCTCTGGTGACAGGAGAGGGTGTAGCCGACGCCCTTGAACGCAAGGGCTATCGCGTAACGAGAATTGATATGGCGCGCGACATTGCCGCGCGGCTGACTGAAGCAAAGCCCGATGTCGTTTTCAATGCGCTCCACGGGACGCCCGGTGAGGACGGCTCGGTGCAGGGCATGATGGACCTGATGGGGGTCAAGTATACACATTCCGGGATGGTTACGTCGGTCATTGCGATCGACAAGGTGCTGACCAAGAATGCGCTCGTGCCCTATGGTATCCCGATGCCGGGCGGGCAGGTCGTCAAAAGTGAAACTCTCTTTGAGCGCGATCCGTTCGAGCGGCCCTTTGTCGTAAAGCCTGTCAATGAAGGTTCGTCAGTCGGCGTTGCGATTGTGACGGCTGAAGGAAATTACGGGAATCCGATCGGCCGCGATGTGAGTGGCCCGTGGCAGGAATTTGATGAACTGCTCGCCGAGCCCTTTATTCGCGGGCGCGAACTGACTGTGGCGGTGCTCGGCGATCACCCTCTGGTCGTTACCGAGCTTAGACCAAAGAGCGGGTTCTATGATTACGACGCCAAATATACCGATGGCCTGACCGAACATATCTGCCCTGCGCAAATCCCTGAGGACATTTCAGAAGCGATGATGGGTTATGCGCTCAAGGCCCATCGGCTCCTTGGTTGCAAGGGCGCCTCACGATCCGACTTCCGTTGGGACGACCAGAAGGGCGTCGAAGGCATCTTCCTGCTTGAAGTCAACACGCAGCCAGGAATGACACCGCTCAGCCTTGTTCCAGAACAGGCAAAGCAGATGGGGATATCGTATGACGATCTGGTCGACAGTCTTGTGAAGGAAGCGATGTGAGCCGGGCAGCCACAGTAAAACGCAGTGCCAAGCGTCCGGTCGTCAAGGCAAGGTCGCGCAAGGCGGCTCCAAAAACGATCTCGACCTGGGCCAAGGCGCGCAAGGCCCTGCCATTCACGCAAGATTCCATCGACCGGTTTGTCACCTGGTCGATGGTTGCGATGGTCGGTGCTGCGTCGATTGCAGGTGTCATCATGGCCGGGTTGCCCGGTTACGTCGGTACGGCCATCGCACATTCGATTGGCCGGGCAGGATTCGAAGTGAAACGGGTCGAAGTCACGGGCATCGACCGAATGGAGCGGTTGACTGTTTACGCAATCGCGCTCGACCAGCATTCGATGGCCATGCCACTTGTCGATCTCGACAAGGTCCGGAACCAGTTGCTGCAATATGGTTGGATCAAGGATGCGCGGGTTTCGCGTCGTCTTCCCGATACGCTGGTCGTCGATATCGTCGAGCGCAAACCTGCTGCAATTTGGCAACATAATCAGCAACTCTCGTTGATCGATGCGAATGGCGTGGTGCTCGAAGCAGTTCCGTTGGATGCCATGCCCGACCTGCCTTTGATGATCGGTGAGGATGCCAATGCGGAGGCAACCGCACTCTCCCAACTGATGGAACGTGCGCCTGCGCTCAAACCGATGCTCGCGGCGGCGACATGGGTAGGTGGACGCCGTTGGGATTTGCGGTTTCAATCGGGTGAGACGCTTGCGCTGCCCGAAGGCGAGGAACTGGCAGGGGGGGCGCTGGTCCGTTTTGCCCGAATGGATGGTGTGCAACGTCTGCTCGGGCGCGGTTATGCCCGTTTCGACATGCGCGATCCGACCAAGTTCGTCGCGCGCATCGACCGATCAAAACCGACAATAGATACGCCGAAGGAATCAGTCGGTGAAACCAAGGGGGAGGAAACTGGTGGCCCAGCCTAAGAGCGAGCAACTCATTACCGCACTTGATATCGGTTCGTGGAAGGTCTCGGCGCTCATCGCCGAGCGTTTGCCGAGTGGCGATATTCAGGTTCTCGGTACCGGACAGCGTGAAAGCAAAGGTGTGAAGCGCGGCTACATTGCCGACATGGACGCGACTGAATCCGCCGTTCGTGACGCGGTCGAACAAGCAGAACGCATCGCGGGCACCAATATTGAAAATGTTTGGGTCGGCTTTTCAGCGGGTGGCCTGGTCAGCGACATTGCTTCGGTCGAAGTCGAATTGGGGGGGCACCGGATCGAGCAGGAAGATATTGACGAACTTCTTGCTGCCGGGCGCAACACTCTCGATCCTGATGGGCGGATGATCCTCCATGCCCAGCCGACGCTCTACACGCTCGACGGACTGCAAGGGGTAAAGAAGCCGCTTGGCCTTCATGCAGATACTCTGGGCGTCGACATCCATGTTGTCTGCGCGGACGGATCACCGGTACGCAATCTTGATCTGTGCGTGCGCAAGGCCCATCTCGAAGTGAAATCCATTATCGCGTCTCCGGTTGCGACAGGAATGGCCTGCCTTTCCGACGAAGAGCGCGAACTGGGCGTTGCACTCGTTGAACTTGGCGCGGGTGTTACAAATGTTTCTCTGTTTGCCGGCGGAATGCTGGTCGGCTTGACCTCGATCCCCTTTGGTGCGGCTGACATTACCGACGATATAGCGTCGGCCTTCGGAACGCGCCGTGACCAGGCCGAGCGGATGAAATGCTTCTTTGGTTCGGCAACCGCCAGCCCGCGCGATAATCATGACATGATCGAAGTGGCACCCTTGTCCGCGGAGGATGATGTCTCCGAAACTTCTCGTATCACAAGAGCTCAATTGATCGCTGTTATCCGACAGAGGCTCGAGCATATCGCAGGCGAAGTTGCACGGGCATTGAAGGATCTTGGGTTTTCGGGGCCAGTCGGTCGGCAAGTCGTCCTCACAGGCGGCGGCGCCGAACTCAAGGGCATGGCGGACTATATGCAAGGCGCGTTGGGTCGGTCGGTTCGAATTGGCCGCCCGCGTGGACTTTCGGGCTTGCCGGAAGCGCATAGCGGCTCAGGATTCACGACGTTGGCCGGACTGATCCACTATGCTGCGTCTGATCCAATCGATCTTAGGGCAATCATGCCGGAACTAGCACCTGTCATCCCGGTTTTGGGCGGTGGGATCATCAAAAGGTTGATGGCAGCGTTCCAAACCGGCTACTAGATGTTGTAAGGATTCTGTAATGAAGGCACAAATTGCAGAAATATGTCGAGTCGTTAACTTTTTAGGTGATTCGGCGAATCAGTTCGTGCAAAGAGTCAAGAGGGCAATGGTTTCGGCCTTAAACATTCAAGGGGAGACAGCGTGATGAGCATTGAATTCATGGCACCTGAAGTGGACGAGTTGCGCCCGCGGATCAGCGTTATTGGTGTTGGCGGGGCAGGCGGAAATGCCATTGCCAACATGATCGCGGCACAGGTGCAGGGGGTCGATTTCATCGTCGCCAATACCGATGCGCAGGCGCTGAACACGAGCCCTGCCGAGCGTCGCCTTCAGCTTGGTCTCAAAATAACACAGGGCCTTGGTGCCGGATCGCGCCCGGAAATCGGACGCGCGGCGGCGGAAGAAACCATCGAAGCTGTCGAAAAGGCGCTCGAGGGCGCTCATATGTGCTTCATCGCGGCCGGGATGGGAGGTGGCACCGGGACGGGTGCTGCACCGGTCATCGCAAAGGCTGCCCGTGATCGCGGTATTCTGACAGTCGGTGTCGTCACGAAGCCGTTCAGCTTCGAAGGCTCGCGCCGAATGAAAGCGGCTGATGCGGGCATTGCAGAACTGCAAAAGCATGTCGATACGCTGATCGTCATTCCGAACCAGAACCTGTTCCTGATCGCCAATCCGTCGACGACATTCAAGGAAGCCTTCCAGATGGCCGATGAGGTCCTCCAGCAGGGCGTTCGCGGGATTACCGATCTGATGGTCATGCCGGGTCTCATCAATCTCGATTTTGCCGATGTGCGCTCGGTGATGGGTGAAATGGGCAAGGCAATGATGGGTACAGGCGAAGCCTCTGGCGACAACCGCGCAATTGACGCAGCTGAAAAGGCGATCGCCAATCCGTTGCTCGACGGCGTGTCGATGAAGGGTGCCAAGGGCGTCATTGTCTCGATCGTTGGCGGTGAGGACATGCGTCTGATGGAAGTCGACGAAGCGGCCAGCCATATCAAGAACCTGGTCGATCCCGATGCCAACATCATCTGGGGTTCGGCATTCAACAATGATCTGGACGGTCGGATCCGCGTTTCGGTCGTGGCAACCGGTATCGAAGCCGATACCGCAGTTGCGCCTGAGCCTGCCCGTGTTTTCTCGTTCCCCACTTCGCGCAAGAACGAAGAAATCATTCGTACGCCGGAACCGGTGATCGCGCCTGCGCCCATCACCGAAACCTTGGAAGCCGAAGTTGCAACCCTCGATGAAACGGTAGCGACCGAAGAGCCAATGATCGAGGCATCCGAACCTCAGATCGTTGTCGTTGAAGACGAGGCGCCGCTGGTACTCGAATCTCCGATGACGGAGGAGGTGGCTCAGGTCGCATCCGACGAACTGATGTTGGAGCCGCAATCGATGCTGGACACGGAAGTGATCTCGAACCCGGTTCCGCCTATGTTCGATGACACGACGGATGCTCAGGAAGCGCCGCGTCGTCGCTGGCTTGTTGGCGATGCCGAGGAAACGCCACGCACGGCACCGGCATCGGGCGGCACGCTGTTCGAGCGTATGTCAAACATTGCGCGGGGCGCAGCGAAGGCTGATGCTGCCCCAGCCGAGCCATCCGATCCTCTGGATATCCCGCGTTTTCTCAACCGCCAGAACAATCAATAGTCGCATCATATCGGGATGGTAGCAGCCAGTTTGTCCCCGGCTGCTACCATCCCGCCGCGATTTCTAGTGGTTTGACTTGTGTCGCGCCCGCGCGCGGCGTCTAGAGATATTCCCATGAAACAAAAACATAGAGCCGGTCTGGGTCACTGGCTGGCGGCGGCCATCGTATTTGCAACGCAATCGGCAGTTGCGCAGCCGAATCCCGGGGCAACAATTGCGCCTGCAGCGCCGTCCAGGGATCCCTCGGACCGCCTCGCCGCGAATCTTGTGATCCTTTCTCAAAATCCGAGGGATGTGGGTGCGTTGACCGAAGCCGGGCTCAGCGCGAT
>JANLST010000015.1:0-9733 GCA_031362505.1 Sphingomonadales bacterium | reverse complement strand
TTTCATGCCCCGGTTCGACCCGCGCGAGGAATTGGCGCCACGCGACGTGGTGGCACGTGCGATTGATCACGAAATCAAGCGGCTCGGGCTCGACTATGTCCATCTGGACATCAGTCACAAGCCGCCCGAATTCGTCCGCGAGCATTTCCCCAACATCCATGCCAAGCTGATGGGGCTTGGAATCGACATTACCAGGGAACCGATCCCGGTCGTGCCAGCGCAGCACTACACCTGCGGCGGCGTACTGATCGATCTGGACGGACGGACAGACGCGCCAGGGCTCTACGCGGCCGGCGAAGTGACGCAATCGGGCCTCCACGGAGCCAATCGGTTGGCCTCCAATTCGCTCCTCGAATGTCTGGTCTTTGGCGAAGCGTGCGCGCGGCACATCCTTGCCAACCAGGATGGATTGCCTCTGGCGCCACCAATCCGGCCGTGGGACGAAAGTCGTGTCACCGATTCGGACGAGGAAGTCGTGATCGCGCAGTGCTGGAGCGAGATCCGGCATTTCATGTGGAACTTCGTGGGGATTGTGCGGACGACGAAGCGGCTTGAGCGCGCAAAGCACCGCATCGACCTTCTGCGCCAGGAAGTGCAGGATTATTACAGCGCCTTTCGCGTCACGCCGGATCTTGTGGAGCTTCGCAATCTTGTGGAAGTCGCGGACCTCATCATCCGCTCGGCGCTTCATCGTCACGAAAGCCGAGGACTCCATTATACGCTCGACTATCCCGATATGCAGGCAAAAGCAGTCGACACGGTGCTGGTGCCATGATGGCAGGCTCCGCCTCCTGTCCGCTCTGCAACAAACCGGCCAGAAACGAATTCCAGCCATTCTGCTCGCGCGGATGCAAGGATCGCGACCTTCTGAATTGGTTGGGAGAGGCCTATCGGGTGCCGGCCCGCGTTGAAGAGGAAGAGGAAGGGACGGGGCTGGACAGTACCCCCGAAGCCTGACTATAGGCGCGCTTCACTTCGGTGCGGACACGCTTTCGCGCCATATGCCCGGGTAGCTCAGTTGGTAGAGCATGCGACTGAAAATCGCAGTGTCGGTGGTTCGATCCCGCCCCCGGGCACCACATATTTTTTCTTGCGACGATTATTCGCAGCTCTCGCGACCGAAATCTGTTTCGTGGCGGGTTTCCGGCGCTTGTCAGGCTGTAGCTTTCGGCCTTCATGACTTGGAGACTGTTTTGTCCTGCCAAAATGCGAAAATCGCGGCCTTGGTCTTTGGAGACCAAAAAGCCAGTCCTGCGATTTTGTTGCAGGACTGGCGGGTAGGTCGGACGATAGGAGTCTAGGCGTTGACGAACCCGAGCAGTTCGCGCTGCTCTTGCCAGTCGATCGGCAGGTTCGAAAGCCGCGCGAGATGCTGGCGGGTCAGTGTTTTTGGTTGCCGTCCCTCAAGGATGGCGCTGGTGATATCAGGTGCGAGATATCCGATGCGGACCAACCGCGCGAAGTAATCCTTGTCATAGTCGAGCGCGGTCGCGATCTTCTTGGGATCGTCAGGGGCCTCTTCAACAGACTTCCGCGCCGACGCAGCTGTCGCAATCAGTCGAATGAGCGAAGCATCATGCCGCGTGGTCTCCACATTTCCGGATGCTGGAACCATGATGGTCGTTCGTTTGCCTGCGCGGAGTATTTTGGCGGTGATGATGAGCGGCTCCGTATCGGCAAGCTCGATCGTGTCGTCGACCAGCATGTCTAACTTGGGCACGATGACGATTTGGATTTTGTCGATATCGACCCGCGCCACCAGATCCCAAAGCATCTGCCGCTGCACGCTGGCGTCTTCGGTTTGCAATTTCGTTGCCGTTTGCTCAGCCGCGTTGAACAGCCGTTGCAATTTCTCGCTGTCCAGCGGCGTCCGAACTCGCAGCAGTAGCGCCGAGCGATCTCGAAGCAGGTTTGCGATGCTCCCGATGACGATCTCTTCCAGATCGACCGCAGGCACGCGCCAGGCCGGGTGCTGTCGATCTTCAAGGGTATCGCGCCGGGACGCATAATAACGGAACTTGCGTTGGCCCTTGCTGGCATGGTCCGGCGACATTTTCCTGCCCAGACCATCATAGACGATGCCGATCAGCAAGCTGGGCGATGCAGCGTGCTGGCCAAGACGCTTTGAAACCCGATTCTGTTCGAGCCGGTCCTGGACCTGTTGGAAGAGTTCGGAATCGACAATGCCTTGATGCTCACCGGGATAGGCCCGACCCTTATGAACGACTTCGCCGATATAGATGCGGTTGCGCAACATGCAGTACATGGCCCCCTTGACCAGCCTTGCACCGCCATAAGTCCGACCGGTCCGCGAGACTCTCAATCGCGACCGGATATTGACCTGATCGAGCTCGTCAACCAGCGCCTGGACCGAGCCGAGTTCAAGATAGCGGGAGAAGATGTGGCGGACGCGGTTAGCCTCTTCTTCGACGATGTAGAGCTTGCGGTCCCTGACCTCGTAACCCATCGACACGGTTCCACCCATCCACATGCCACGCGCTTTCGAAGCCGCGATCTTGTCACGGATGCGCTCGCCGGTGACCTCGCGCTCGAACTGTGCGAATGAGAGCAGGACGTTGAGGGTGAGCCGGCCCATAGACGTGGTGGTATTGAAGGCCTGGGTGACGCTCACGAACGATGCGCCTGCCGCGTCGAGAATCTCGACGATCTTGGCAAAGTCGGCTAGGCTGCGGGTCAGCCGGTCGACTATGTAAACGACGATGACATCGACTTTCCTGGCCTGAACATCAGCCAGAAGTTGCTGGAGCCCAGGTCGATTCACATTGCCGCCGGAGAACCCGCCATCGTCATAGAGTTCTGTATATTGCGACCAGCCTTCGTGACGTTGACTGGTGATGTAGGCGGCACAGGCTTCTCTCTGTGCATCAAGGCTGTTGAAGTCTTGTTCCAGCCCCTCCTCAGTCGATTTGCGAGTATAGATGGCGCAGCGCAGTGGCCGAGTGCTCATGCCCTTGCCTCCGACTTGACCTTTGTCAGACCGAAGAACCTTGGCCCAGACCATTTGACGCCCGCAACATGAGTCGCAATCTGGCTCAGAGATCGGAACTGGCGGTCTTCGAACAGGAACCCGCTCTCCATTACCATAACCTGCAGGGTGCGCCCGTTCCAGTCACGCACGATCCGCGTGCCGGGTGTAAGCGGCGACCTAGATTGGTTCGCGCTCGTGATCTTGGCTGGATTGATCGCCAGATGCTCTAGGCGCTTCCGTGACGCCGTGGTCAGGCTTCCTTCCACGCGCGCCTGCCATTGCCACGCAATGGCGCGAGCCAGCAGGTCGGGGCTGTGAGGCGGGACTTCCCTCCGGAATGTTCGCCGCCATTCCTGGCGAAGCTGGGCTGGTGACATTGTCGCCAGCCCGGCAAGCCGCTCCTCGAGCCTCGCCCGGCTCACTCGGCGGCCTTCGATGCTTCTACGATCCGGTAGCGCCGGATACCATTGATCTTGTCGCTCTCGATGGTCGTGCCGGTCTTGCGCAGGCCGGTCATGGCGGCTCGCGTGGTATGGGGCAGCCAGTTCATCGCCGTGACCATCTCGTCGAGGGAGGCTCCGCCTTTCCGGTGGAGCAGGGCGATCAGTTGCGCGCGCTTGGTTGTCTCGAGTTTTGTCTCCGGCGTGGTAGTGCGCTTCTTCTGGGTGGTCATGGATGGTCTCCTTGATAGGAGCAGACCCAATGCCTGTTCCCACCACCCAGAGCCCCGCCGATTAACCGGCCGGGGCAGGCAGTCGCTTTCAGCGGCTGCGCGTCATGCGAACAACAATGCTCTAACCAAAGCTGAAGTCGAGTGGAATGTCGACGTAACCCAAATACCTTGGCCAAGCGCAACGCTGCAACTGGACTTGGCCGAAAGCTCTCGGTTTCTCGGCGGCTGGACAAAACGCTCAATGAACGACGAAGAATTGACCGCATTGATTTTGAGCATGCTTGCATTTCTGGCAAGCCAATGGCAGCTAAGTCGGACTGTGCCGACAGGCAGCCTTCAGAGCAACAATCGCGGTAGGCGGACGTTCTCTCACCCGAGAAGTGAATGGAAACTTCGCTCTCATTATCCTCGTTCGGTGGTTAGGCACGCCCTTGGCCAAAGAGTTGGAGGCTCATCCCCGCACCGCCGCTTCGATTGCCGCGACGTCGATCTTCTTCATCGGGAACATCGCCTCAAACGCGCGCTTGCCCGCCTCGCCGCCTGCAGCGACCGCGTCGGTCAGGACTTTGGGCGTGATCTGCCACGACACGCCCCATTTGTCCTTGCACCACCCGCACTGGCTTTCCTGCCCGCCATTGCCCACGATGGCGTCCCAATAGCCATCGGTCTCGGCCTGGTCGGCGGTCGCGATCTGGAGGCTGAAGGCCTCGCTGTGCTTGAAGATCGGCGGGCCGTTCAGGCCGATACAGGGGATGCCGAGCACGGTGAATTCGACCGTGATGACATCGCCCGCCTTATTGCCTGGGGTGTCGACGGGGGTCCGGTGAACCTTCCCGACATGGCTGTCGGGAAAGGTCGCGGCGTAGAAGGCTGCTGCTGCTTCGGCGTCGCCTTCATACCACAGGCACAATGTTGCATGGGTCATCGTCTATCCTTTCCTGCTGCCGACGAGGCCAAAGAACGCATTCTGCGGGTCGATGGCATTCATTGAGAAGTCGCCGCCGGGGATTTCAACCGGGCCATGGATCACCTTGCCGCCGTTTGCCCTGATATGCGCGACGGCGGCGTCGATGTCGGCGACACGGAAATAATGGGTCCATGCTGACACGGGGACATGGGGCATCTTGGGCATGACCGCACCCAGCATCCCGTGCCCCGGCGGCGACCCGTCGGGCGCGCGGCCGGTGTGGCGCAGGAACTCGTATTTCCCCATCGGCCCCATATCCATTTCACCATCTTTCACCCAGCCAAAGCGCTGGCCATAGAAATGCAGCGCGGCCGCCGGGTCGCTGGTCGCCAGCTCGTTCCATGCGCAATGGCCGATGCGTGGGCGGTCATAAGAAAAGGCGTTGCTCGCCATGTCGGGGTTATCGGTGGGCGGGGTCGGCTTCATCACATAGAATGCCGCGCCCTGTGGGTCGGCAACCATCGCGAACCGACCGATGCCGGGCATGTCGCGCGCGGGCATATAGATACTGCCGCCGCCGTCGGTGACCGATGCCACCATCGTGTCGACATCATCGACCAATATGTAGCCGATCCAGCACGGGCGCGCGCCGCCCCCAGTCATTTCGGGCGTCAGCTGCAACATGCCGCCGACGCCGCCCTCGCTGCCGTGGATCTCGCGGTAGTCGTCGCCACCGCCAAAGCGCCAGCCGAGCATCGGGCCGTAAAATGCCTCGGACGCCTTCGCGTCGGGGGTCATCAGTTCGTACCAGATGTAATCGCCATGATGATTGGTCATCGGTCCTCTCCTCTTTCAAAGCCGCTCCCCTCCACGGGAGGGGAGACTACATCGTCACCACCGGCACGAACCCGCCATAGATCATCCGCTTCCCATCGAACGGCATCGGATTGTTCGCCGGGTCCATGCGCGGGTCCTTGAAGTCGTCCGACATCATCTTGGCCATCGCAGCATCGCGCGTTGCCCTGTCGGGCCATTCGATCCAGCTGAAGACAATGCTCTCGTCCGCGGTCGCCTGCACCGCTCGGCGGAAATCGGTCTGCTTGCCGTCGGGCACGTCGTCCTGCCAGCATTCGAGGATGCGCGTCGCGCCCATCTCCATGAATATCGGATCGGCGTTGGCCGCATGGTCGATGAATTTCTGCTTGTTCGCGGTCGGCACCGCGATCACGAAACCGTCGATATAGGGCATGTCCCTTCTCCACTTTGATTGGGCATCCGATCGACCAGCAAGCACCAAATGGATCGACGATCTGGCCGTAACGGTCGCCGATCTGGATATGCGGTGTAAGACCACCGGTCGGGCCCTGGTCGGGATGTCGTTCCATTCTTCCACTCCTGCATCGGGTGTCGTGATCGGTTTACCGGCCGGCTTCGACATGCTTCTTGAAATTGTCCAGGATCGCTTGCCAGCCCTGCCGTTGCAGCTCGACCGGGTTCTCGGCTTCGGCGTCGAACGTCACGCGCAGCTTCGTCGCATCTCCGACCGGCAGGAACTCGACTCTTCCGGCTCTTCCGCCCAGATCATACTCCAGCAGCGCTTGCGGAACGACCTTGGTGTAAGTGCCCTCAAAATCGAAACCGAAGCTGCCATCCTTGGCCTCCATGCGCGAACAGAATGCGCCACCTTCGCGAAGGTCGACAGTCGCGCGGGTCGTGTGCCAATCGTCGGACGCCGCGTTCCATTTCATGATGTCTTGTGGTGTGACGTACGCGTCCCAAACGCTGCCGAAGGGCGCTGCGACGTCAACTTCAACAGTGATTTTCATGGCCGTTCAGCGACTTCAGCGCGTTTTGATTTTCGATTGTAGACGCACAACATTTTTGCTGTGGCACCATTCATATGCCGCTGCGGGTAGACTCCAAAAACCGGTCTGACATCAATCGACAGTTGGTCGCTAAAGTGCGTCGGTGGACCGACCCGCGCCTGCCGGAGACCTGATTGCGCGATGCAAGCTTTGGCCGACCGTTGGTCCAGCGCGCGCCATGAGTCCGAGGAAGAGGCGTGCGCCGCACCTCCTGTCAGCACGGATAAGAGGAACAGCAAGCGAACAGGTCTCCCAGCTTGGCATTTCGAAATACACCATCGAGGCGTGGCGATCATTGTCAACTCAGAACCACTTCAGCGACATTTTCTTGATCAATTGTTTTGGGCGTTGGCATCGTCGGAATCCTTGCAACCGCGAGACAAGAGAAACACTTAAGCTCGCGGATTGTTCCGGCTGGGCGCCCGGGACAGTGTCAAGTTGTCCGCGCGATACTACGGCCACCGCCATCCGCCCGGCAATATTCTGGCGTCATGTTGGCGAGGATTGGGTTTGCCCTTTGATCGATGGGAAGAATCTTTGGTGAGCGGGGTTAACGGTGCAGGAAGCGGCCAGTGCGGTACCATGTCAACGACGTCTGCTTCGAGGGCAGGGAACGGCTGCTTTGTTGGCGACAGCTGTCACTGGCGCCTGCCACCGCGAATTTCAGCTTGGCGAGATTTGGCACTGGAAGCGGCCATTCCGTACACGACCGCATTGCGGACGTACAGCAGTCCCATTATTCTTTGCAGAACGAAGCCGCTCCCGCGGACCAATGCTGAACTTCGCTCGAAGTATCAGCCAACAAGGAGCCTCGTTGCACTCTGCGCGATTGGAGCACTACTGACGCTGCTAAGGTACGCGACCTATGGCAGGGGGCTGACCCCATTGATCGTGTCATCCACGCTTGGCGCCTTTTACTTCGTTACAGTCGAAGTTTGGTTGCTGCTGCGGAAGGGTCGTGTCCGCTAACCACAACCTTTCGGTCATTTCCACATCGAGAATGATACGATGCCTGTTTCCAACAACGAACCGGCTGTTCCCTGCGATTATTCTCACACCCAAATAGCTGCCGCTCATTTGGTTTCCAGCGACGGCTGGTATTGAGCCTTGCCCGCCATTCATTTTTCATCGCTACGTGGTGAATCGATCTATTTGGGCCTCAAGTATTAATTCGTGTGGCATTCTGTTACGCGGACTCCATCGTTCAGTGGAGTAACGCGATATGCAAGTTGAAGATGCGGAACAGGTCGAAAGGCTTCTGGAAACACCGGGACTTGCAGACGCGCTCGAGAGTGAACGATTCAAGCAATTCCTTGACCATGTCCCCGTCGCCATCTTGGTGTCCGAACTGCTGCCCTCCGAGATCATCACCTACGCTAATCTTGAGTTTGAGCGACTGACCGGACACCCCGTGGCCAGCGTCGAGGGCAAGAGCTGGAAGGCGCTGCCAGGCGTGGCTGCAGCCAATCACGATGACAGGCTGCTCAGCGAAGCCGTTGAGGAAGACGATGAATACATTGGCACTTTCAGGATCGAGCGTGATGATGGCACAACCGATGTCGATGCATGGTCCAATACAATCGAGAACGACAATGGCATCCCCATATTTCGCCTGGTCGCGTTGGCGTGCGTCGATCAGCATCTGAGCGACGAGGATGGGCTCAGGCAGAGCGTGAGGAACAAGGACACGATGCTGCGCGAATTACAGCATCGGGTCAAAAACAACCTTCAAATGATCACTGCGCTGATCAGACTGGAAGCGCGCAATGTCACTGACGATGAAACGGGAATACGCTTTGACAGATTGGCCGGCCGTATTCATGCCCTTTCCTTGCTCTATCAGTCATTGTCCGATGAGGCCCCGGAAGACAGCATCGATTTGGGGATTTATTTGAGTCAGGTGGCGTCTTCGGTTATGCAAGCGCACGCAACCGAAGGCATTAGGCTTGATCTCAAGGTCGATACCTGGCCGGTTTCTACAAACGTGGCAATGCCTACCGGACTTGTTGTCAACGAGCTACTGACCAATGCTTTAAAATATGCTTTTGTTGGACGTGAGGGTGGCACTATCACGGTTCACAGTCTAATCGACGAGGAAGGATGTCGCGTCATTATCGCCGATGACGGTGTTGGCTTTCCTGAAGGCACAACCTGGCCAACTCCCGGAAAGCTCGGAGCCGTGATCGCGCAATCACTGCGCCAGAATGCAATGGCGCAGTTTGACGTTGAGTCTTCGTCGGACGCGGGTGTGCGTGTCACGATTTTCTTCGATCGCGCCGATGCAGCCCCAGAGAGCTAACCCCTGGCACTGGTCCCCGTCAGCGCCTATGGCCCAGATTTGAGGTTGATATTTAAGGAGCCGTCGAGCGAGTAAGTCTAAAAGTCCGCTGACGACAGATTTCAGCATATGCGATCACTCGGAATTGAGTATGCCTAAGAACCGGAACTTGCTGCTCGGCTAGCCAGCCAATTTCTGCCACCAGCCCTACGTCCGATTTTGACGATCGCCGCCCAAATGCGGATAGTCCGCTCCCAAACCACTTCCGGTCACCCCACATCGAAAATGATGCGATCTCCGCTACCGATAACTTTTCGGTCGTTGCACCATCGAACGGCAGACCCTGATTCCGCCACGACACCTGCGAGCCATTGATCATGATTGGAATATCGCCGGGATTCCCGACTTGACCATTTGTGCCAGCCTGGCTGCATCCCAGTTTGTCAGCCGCACGCAACCATGGCTTTCGGAACGCCCGATCGTTTGCGGTTCGCTTGTGCCGTGTATTCCATAGTGTGGCTTGGACAGATCAAGCCAGGCAACGCCGACGGGGCCGTTCGCGCCCGGTTTCAGCAAGACGGCCTCCTTGCGATCGCTCACGTCCCAGAAAAGCTTGGGATTATAGTGAAAGTCGGGATTACGACTGACCCCCTGTATCTTCCATTTTCCCAGCGGAAGCGGGTCGTGCCTGCTTCCCATTGTTGCTGGAAACTGCGCGATGAGGTGTCCCGACTTGTCAAACACCTTCAAAACGCCTTGCGACTTGTCGACAACCACTTTTGCAGCTTCAGCTTGGCTGGCATCGACAGCCAGCGACTGGAGAGTCTTGTTCCAACCGCGCTCATCGATGGTGGAAGGCGCATCTGGAACTTCGGCAATATTTGGCACTCGGATCACCCGATTAACGCCAACGAGCGTTTCGGGAGGATTGAGCGCCACCAAGGTTCCTGTTGTGGTGTGAAAACGCTCTGCAAGAGCTTCCATGAGGTTTCGATAGCCGAGATTGGGAAGTCTCGCTTGA
>JANLST010000288.1:0-7105 GCA_031362505.1 Sphingomonadales bacterium | reverse complement strand
GACATTGTCGAGCATGAGCGCTGGGTGGCGGCGATTGCAACGAACTGGTGGGCCGCCAACCGGGCACTCGACGCGATGCGGCCCAAGTTCACGACGCGTGGTCGACTGGTCGGTAACCGCTCGATTGAACGCGCGCTGACGGCTGCTCTTGAAAGTGAAGGCGAGCGCGTTGCTGAAGCGGGAGATGTCGATGCAAGCCTTGCCGGCGCGAAACTCCTGACGGCAGAATATGCTGTTGGCCTAGCCCCTCATGCGGCGCTCGAGCCTCTGAGCGCGACGGCTGCAATCACCAATGGCAAGCTTCAACTGTGGATTGCGACACAGCTTCCAGCCTTGGCCCGTGAAGCAGCGGCCAAAGCGATCGGAATGGATCCCGACAATATCACCGTCCATCCGATGCTTGTCGGTGGGTCGTTTGGTCGCAAATATGAAGTGGACATTGCTGGTCAGGCCGCAATCCTCGCGCACAAACTGAAGCGGCCCGTACACCTGACATGGTCACGTGCGGAGGACATGATGCACGATCCATTTCGTCCGGCGGCCAGAGCGCGGATGACGGCGCGGCTCGGTCGCGCTGGCCATATCGAGGCGTGGCAAGCCCAGATTGCCGCGACCAATGGCCTTGGCGAGATGCGCTCACGCACGCTTGACGGCCTCAGCGCAAATGATGCTCGCCGGAAACATGCTGGCACGCCCCATATTCATGCCGTTGATGGTGCAATCCCGCCCTATGCCGTCGACAATTATGGGGTCGACCATTGTCCGGTCGATATCGGGGTTCCAACCGGCCCGTGGCGGGGTAGAGCCCATAGCTACACGGCGTTTTTCAACGAAAGCTTCATTGACGAGTTGAGTCGCGAGAGCGGGGTTGAGCCTTTTTCCTTCCGCATGGCGATTCTCGATAACAATCCGCGGCTCGCACTTTGTCTGTCCAAAGCGGCAACCAAAGGGGGCTGGGAAGGCGGCGGACAAGGAACCGGACAGGGCCTTGCTTGCCACTCGATGGCGGGTAGCCATATTGCGGTTCTGGCCGAAGCACAGCTCAACAATGATCAACGTGTGCGGGTCACGCGGCTGGTCGCAGTCGCCGATATAGGGCGTGTCATCAATCCTGATATTGCCCGCCAGCAAATCGAAGGCGGACTCCTGTTCGGCATGGGTGCGGCAATTGGCAATGCCGTCCAGATCAAGCGTGGCATTGCCGGTCCGTTGCGGCTGCGCGACCTCGCCTTGCCAAAGCTGGCGGACATGCCGGAAATCTCGGTCGAGTTGGTCATCAGCAACGAAGCTCCGGGGGGTGCAGGCGAACTTGGAGTGCCGGCCGTTGCCCCGGCAATTGCGAATGCACTTTTTGCCGGGAGTGGGCGGCGTTTCCGTACGCTCCCGCTTTCATTGGCAAGCGCATGATGGAACGCCCTCCCGAACACCCATCGGTCCAGACGGGCCGGATTGGGGTGTTATTGGTCAATCTCGGATCGCCAAAAGCCGCGACGAGCAAGGACGTACGAACCTACCTCAAGGAGTTTCTTTCAGACCGCAGAGTTGTCGAGATCCCGCCACTCCTTTGGCAGCCCATCTTGCGCGGCATCATATTGACGACACGCCCCCGGAAATCCGCCCATGCCTATGCGCAAATCTGGACCGAAGACGGTTCGCCGCTGACCGTGATCACCCGGAAACAGGCCGAATCCCTCAAAGACAAGCTGGGGGATGAAGTGCTCGTTGATTGGGCAATGCGATATGGTGAGCCTGCGATCACGTCGAAGATTGCAGCCATGAAGACCGCAGGATGCGATCGTATCCTTGTCGCACCGCTCTACCCGCAATATTCGGGCGCGACGACAGCGACGGTGATGGACGCGGTTGCTCGCGCTCTGTCTGGGATGCGCTGGCAGCCGGCTTTGCGTACGTTGCCGCCCTATCATGATGATCCTGCCTATATCGGGGCACTCGCACAAAGCATCGAAACCAACCTTGCCGGGCTTCCCTTTTCTCCCGATGTCATTCTTGCCAGTTTTCATTCCATGCCCGAACGCACGCTCCATCTCGGCGATCCGTATCACTGCCAGTGCCGCAAGACGGCGCGGCTCCTGTCAGAAGCGCTTGGAAGGCCGCTGACTGTCAGTTTCCAATCGCGACTCGGTCGCGCAAAATGGCTGGAGCCCGCAACGGATGCGACGCTTGGCTCGTTTCCGCGAAGCGGTTCGAAGAAAGTCGCGGTTGTTGCGCCTGGCTTTGCTGCTGACAATCTGGAAACACTGGAAGAAATTGCCATACGCGGCCGCCAGACCTTTCTCGATGCCGGCGGAACCGATTTCGCCTATCTTCCTTGCCTCAATGACAGCGAGCCAGGAATCTCGATGCTGACAAGTTTACTTTCGCGGCAACTTGCCGGTTGGCGCACAGCTACCTAGTCTGCCTACCAAAGCAGGCAAAGGAGAGCATTGATGGGCAAAGTGGCAATCGTGACCGGTGGGAGCCGCGGCATAGGTGAAGCGATCTGTATCGCATTGAAGGATTCAGGGTTCACCGTTGCTGCCAATTATGCCGGCAATGCCGAACGTGCCAAGGCTTTTACCGATTGCACCGGGATCGCGACCTATCAGTGGGACGTATCCGATCACCAAGCGTGCATTGATGGCTGCGCGAAGGTCGCAGAGGATCTTGGCCCGATTGATGTCGTGGTCAATAATGCCGGTATTACCCGCGACGGTACGCTCCTGCGGATGAGCTACGACGCCTGGAAGGAAGTAATCGATACCAATCTTGGCGGGTGCTTCAACATGGCAAAGGCCACATTTTCGGGCATGAAGGACCGCGGTTGGGGGAGGATCGTCAATATAGGATCGATCAACGGCCAGGCAGGCCAATACGGCCAGGTCAATTATGCTGCTGCCAAATCGGGCATTCACGGCTTTACCAAGGCGCTTGCTCAAGAGGGTGCAAAGTTTGGCATTACCGTCAACGCAATTGCGCCGGGCTATATTGATACCGACATGGTCGCGGCGGTACCGGCAGAGGTTCTTGCCAAGATTGTCGCCAAAATCCCGGTTGGTCGATTGGGGCAGGCCAGCGAAATCGCTCGCGGCGTGGCGTTCCTGTGTTCGGAGGAAGGCGGATTCGTCACAGGATCAACACTTTCGATTAATGGCGGGCAGCACATGTATTGATGTCCGGGCCCGTCAAACGCTCGGTCACGATTGCAGGCCATGAAACGTCAATCAGTCTGGAGCCGGTTTTCTGGGACGCACTAAAAAACGCTGCTGAAAGCCGGGTGCTTCCGGTCAATGCCCTGATCGCGCAAATCGACGCTCGGCGAATCGAATCGGCCAATCCACCCAACCTTGCCAGCACAATTCGCGTCTGGCTGATGAAGAACGCAATGCGCGGATCGGTTTTTTAGATTGGTTCGCCGCTGAGCCGCTGGCAGATCATGTCGAGTTGTTCGAGCGAGGAGTATGACAAGGTCATCGTGCCTGATCGTGCCTGATGGTTGATGACCACTTTAAGCCCCAGCATGTCGGTCAATTGACGCTCCAGCGCCATAAGGTCAGGATCGCCTGCCCTCCCGCTTGCGGATGCAGAGCGCGAACGTGGAACGGTCTTGGCCTTCTTGATAAGCCTTTCGGTTTCGCGCACCGAAAGTCCTCGCTGAACGATCAGGCGACCCAATCCCTCCGGATCATCGGCTCCCAAGAGGGCGCGTGCATGGCCCATCGTGATTTGGCCAGCGGTCAGCCAGCCGTGGACGGGCAGTGGCAGATTCCGGAGCCGCATCAGGTTGGCCACATGACTCCGCGATTTACCGACGATCTTACCCAGCGCTTCCTGCGTGTGCCCATGGTCGTCAATCAACCTGCGATAAGCCTCACCTTCTTCCCAGGCATTCAACTGTTCACGCTGGATATTCTCGATGATCGCAATCTCGAGTGCCGCTGCATCGTCCAATTCTTTAACAATCACAGGAACTTGATGCAGTTGCGCCCGCTGCGCGGCGCGCCAGCGTCGCTCTCCTGCGACAATCTCATAGTGTCCGTCATGTGCTGGATCGCGCACAACGATAGGTTGGAGCATTCCGCGCGACTTGATCGATTCGGCGAGTTCGTCGAGGGCGGCATCATCGAAATTCTTGCGTGGCTGATTGGCCAATGGCCGCATCCGGTTCACTTCGACCATCCGAACGCCATCGGGCGCGGCCGTCCCGTCCAATGCGACAGGTGCCTGTCGTTCAATTTCTCCAAGAAGTGCGGAAAGTCCTCGGCCGAGGCCGGTGGGGCGCTTTTTCAGCGGCACGGGAGGCAATTCGTCGGTCACGCTGCGGCCTTTTGGCGAGGCAACCGTCCAATCAGTTCACGAGCCAGCGCCATATAGGCCTCAGAACCTGAGCATCGATGATCATAGATCAACGCCGGGAGTCCATGGCTAGGCGCCTCGGAAAGGCGGACGTTCCTGGGAATAACCGTTTCAAAGACCGCATTTCCAAGGCAAGCGCGAACATCCTGAGCGACTTGCTCCGTTAGCCGGTTGCGCCGGTCATACATGGTAAGGGCAACGCCAAGGATCGAAAGCGTTGGGTTGAATCGGCCTCGAATTCGCTCAACTGTTTGTAATAATTGACTTAATCCCTCAAGCGCAAAAAACTCACATTGAAGCGGGACCAGCAGCGATTGTGCTGCGACCATAGCATTGAGCGTCAGGAGCCCGAGAGATGGCGGACAATCGAACATCGCGATGTCCCATTTACCCGCCGGCGCCGTTTCAAGCGCCGCCAGCAAACGGTGCGTGCGATGTTCAAATTCGACCAGTTCAATTTCTGCGCCGGATAGATCGGGCGTTGATGCAATCAGGTCCAGTCGCGGGATCCGCGTTGCGATGACGGCTTCGGAAAGGCTGCAATCGCCCAACAGCAGATCATAGCTCGATCGAACGCGTTCGGCCTGGTGCACGCCCAGCCCGGTTGACGCATTGCCCTGCGGATCGAGATCGACCAGTAAAACTTTCCAGCCGGTTGCGGCCAAGGCGGTTGCAACGTTGATTGCCGTGGTTGTTTTGCCGACCCCGCCCTTCTGATTGGCTACTGCAATACGGATCATCGGGCGCTTTTCCTCGGGCTGATACCGCTCGCGACAATAATCGCCGCCTCGGGATCGGTTAGACTGGGTTTCACGTGAAACACTCCCTGCCACGAACTGCGGACCGATTCCAGTTCTTCGAGCACAGTTCGTCCTTTTGGTAGCAACCACACTGTGCCTTTTCGGGAAAACCGATGCGCCAAAAATAAAAGCCGCGGCAAAGGCGCAAAAGCCCTCGCAGAAATCACACCCATCGACTGCGTTTCAAGGGTTTCGAGGCGCCCTCCATGTATGCGCGCATTCGTCAAGCCGAGAGTCTCAATCTGGCGGTGGAGAAATTCGAAACGTTTTCGGCGTGATTCGACCAGAATTATCGGTTCATCCGACAATATGGCTATAATAATTCCCGGAAAACCGGCGCCAGTCCCGAGATCGAGCCACGGCCCAACTGTCTTGGGAGACCGAAGGCCGAGCAGCTGGGCTGAATCAACGATGTGGCGGGACCAAATGCTGGGGATCGTCGATGCGCTGATCAAATTCTGATGCTCAGCTTCTTGGACCACGGCGTCGGCAAATTGAACAAGCTTGTTCTGCGCTTCACGTGAAACGGACACGTTTTTGCGAAGCCAATCCTGCGCTTCTTCTTCGGTCATGCTGCCTTGCGTTTCGCACAAACCAGGATTGCGGCAAGTGCGGCGGGGGTCACGCCACGAATTCGTTCGGCAGCGCCGAGTGTTGCTGGGCGGGCCGATTCCAGTCGCTCGATCATTTCGTGGGAAAGTCCGCCGATGGATCGATAGTCGATACTGTCACCGAGGCGGACGGCTTCATTGGCTTTCATTGCCCGAATTTCCGCGTCCTGCCGCGCCACATAGGGCGCGTAGCGGGCATCTTCGATAGTCTCTGCAACGATGGCCCTGTTGAAGATCTTTATTTCGGGTAGCAATGGTTCAAGGCTCACGGCGTCGAGTCCTGCGATGCGGATCATGTCGAACAGGCTATGCCTGTCTCCACCCGCGCCTCGTGGATCTTGAATCATGCAGCTCCTGAGCAATTGATTGAGCCGCTCTCGCTCCGCAGAATAGGCTGAAAACCAGTTGCGCCGCGCAAGTTCCACGCAACCGACCGACAGCGCCACAGGGGTTAGCCGGGTTGCCGCATTGTCCGAACGGAGCCGCAATCTATATTCCGCACGTGCAGTCAGCATACGATAGGGCTCAGTGATTCCCTGGAGAACCAGATCATCAATCATTACGCCAATATAGGAGGTTGAACGATCCAGAATGATTGCGGGTTTGCCCAATGCCTGCGCAGCCGCGTTCAGCCCCGCAATCAGGCCTTGTGCTGCCGCTTCCTCATAGCCGGTGGTGCCATTGATCTGTCCTGCACAAAACAGTCCGTTTATCTGGCGCAACTCAAGCGTTTGAGAGAGAGCACGTGGATCGATATGATCATACTCGACCGCATAGCCCGGCTGAGCGATCTCCACGCGCTCCAATCCGACAATCGTTCGGAGAAACGCCAGTTGAACATCCGCTGGCAAAGAGGTTGAAATGCCGTTTGGGTAGACCAGGTAATCGTCCAGGCCTTCAGGCTCAAGAAATATCTGATGCCCGTCACGATCACCGAATCGGTGGATCTTGTCTTCGATTGAGGGGCAGTACCGTGGTCCGCGTCCCTCAATATCTCCTGAGAACAATGGCGATCTGTCCAGATTGTCGCGAATGACCTGGTGTGTCTCGCCATTGGTTCGCGTGATGGCGCAGAATAGTTGTGGTGTTTCACGTGAAACAGTCAGGTTGGAAAAGGTCCAGTCGCTCCCGTCGGACGATTGTATTTCAAGCGCAGCCCAATTGATCGTTCGTCCATCGAGCCGTGGTGGCGTGCCGGTCTTCAAGCGTCCTAAGGGCAGGTCGTGCGCTCGAAGCTGATGCCCCAGAGAAATGGCTGAAGATTCCCCGACTCTCCCCCCCACAGTCTGGGTGTCGCCGCAGAACATCTTGCCGTTGAGGAAGGTGCCGGTTGCCAGAACC
>JANLST010000439.1:0-5721 GCA_031362505.1 Sphingomonadales bacterium | reverse complement strand
CTTGGCCTGACCAAGACCGTTGCGCTGGAAGGCGCGCAACACGGGATCACCTGCAATGCCATCTGCCCCGGTTCTGTCTGGACGCCGCTCGTCGACAACCAGATCGAGGCAACCGCCGCGGCGCGAGGGATCAGTCGCGATGACGTGATCAACAACGTTCTTCTGGCGGCGCAACCGAGCAAGCGCTTCGCCGAAGTGGATGAACTGGGCGCCCTCACGGCATTCCTGTGCGGCAATGCTGCACGCTCCATCACCGGCACAGCATTGCCCGTCGATGGCGGTTGGACGGCGCAGTAGCATGTACCAGCAACCCACACACGGCCCGGCCGTTCCGCCAATCGTCCGCCATATCTTCCTGGCAAAACCCCGCAATGCTCGACAGAATGCGTCAAATGGCCCGGCGCCGCGCGGCATTCTTGCCGAACTCGCAGCACAACGGTGTCACTGATGGCCGCGAAACGCCCCCATGTCGTGATCGTCGGCGCGGGCTTTGGCGGGCTGGCTGCCGCCCGTGGTCTGCGAACAGCGGACGTTGATGTGACGCTTATCGACAAACGGAACCATCATTTGTTCCAGCCGTTGCTCTATCAAGTGGCAACGGCGGGTCTCTCCCCGGCGGACATTGCTGCGCCGATCCGTTCCATCGTCAAGAACAGCGCCAACACACGTGTTGTGCTCGATCGAGTGTACGGCGTGGATACCGCAAGCAAACATGTCATCCTCGGTGACGGTGAACCGATGGCGTATGACTGGCTGGTGCTCGCAACCGGAGCACGTCACAGCTATTTCGGTCGCGACGAATGGGCTCCATTCGCGCCCGGCATCAAGACGATTGAAGATGCGACGGCGGTTCGCCGCAAGGTTCTGATGGCCCTTGAACGCGCCGAAACCGAAACCGATCCGGCCAAGCGGCAGGCGCTGCTGACGTTCGTCATTATCGGCGGCGGACCGACCGGTGTCGAAATGGCAGGGGCAGTAGCAGAACTGGCGCGTCAATCTGTCTCGAAGGATTTTCGCAGCATCACGCCGCACTGTTCACGCATCATCCTGGTTCAGCACGCAGAACGGTTGCTTCCAAGCTTTCCGGAAACCCTGTCGGCAAAGGCCAAGACAGCGATAGAGCAACTCGGCGTTGAAGTCCGCCTGGGCGAGCGCGTGGAGTCAGTGACCGCTGAAGGCGTGATCGTTGGCAATCAGTACATTGCAGCCGCAACGGCGATCTGGGCCGCAGGCGTTCAGGCTTCGCGCGCGGCCGAATGGCTTGGCGTGACTCCGGACCGTGCCGGCCGCGTTGAAATCGGACCAGATCTCTTGCTGCCCGGAAATGACAGCGTTTTCGTGATCGGCGACACGGCGGCCTGCATGGATGCAAACGGCAGCAGCCTTCCCGGCGTCGCCCCCGTCGCAAAGCAGCAAGGTCAGCACGTCGCCAAGATCATTCGGGCCTCACTGCGCGGCAAGGCCGTCCAGCCCTTTCGCTACCGTAATTTTGGCAATCTCGCGACAATCGGCCGCAAGCGTGCGGTCGCCGATTTTGGGCTGTTCCGGCTCTCCGGTTATTTCGCATGGGCTCTGTGGTGTGTTGCCCATATCTGGTTCCTGGCCGGTTTCCGCAACCGCTTCGTTGTGGGTCTCCACTGGCTGTGGAACTATCTGACCTTCGCACGCGGAGCCAGACTGATCACTGGCGATGTCGCTCCCGATCTCCCCGCAACTCTCATTCCCCGCCCTGCGTTGCGGCCGTTGAACGCCTGATTTGAAAGGAACCCACGATGACAATCAACCTTAAAGACGAACTCGCAAACTATGGCCAAACTGTGCTCGTATTTCAGGGTGGAGGCGCGCTTGGTGCCTACCAGGCCGGTGTCTATGAGGCCCTGCACGAAGCTGGAATCGAACCCGACTGGGTGATCGGCACCTCGATCGGCGCAATAAATGCATCGCTGATCGCCGGCAACAAGCCCCAAGATCGAATGGGCGCACTAAAGGCGTTCTGGAAGCGGATGGAGCACGGTCAGGAATTCGAAACTCCGTTCGGGAGTCTGTTCGGCAATGCCGGACGAACGATGAGTGCAATCATGGGCGGTATACCGGCCTTTTTTACGCCCAATCCAATGGCATTCCTGAGCGCGCACGTCCCGCTTGGCGCTGATGATGCCGGCTATTATTCGGTCGAACCATTGCGCAAAAACCTGAATGATCTCGTCGATTTCGACATCATCAACGACGGCGAAACCCGAATGACGGTGGGCGCGGTCAACGTCCAGACTGCCGAGATGCGCTACTTCGATACGCGAGACACCCGGCTCGATGTCCGCCATGTCATGGCCTCGGGCGCTCTGCCTCCGGCGTTTCCGGCGGTTCGTATCGATGATGAGCTCTATTGGGATGGCGGCATTGTTTCCAATACACCGGTCGAGGCCGTGTTTGACGATCATCCCCGTCGCAACGCCGTGGTTTTTGCCGTTCATCTTTTCAATCCCCACGGCGATGAACCCAAATCCATTTGGGAAGTCACCAATCGGCAGAAAGACATTCAATACTCAAGCCGGGCCGCCTCCCACATCAAACGCCAGCGGCAATTGCACAAGCTGCGTCACGTGATCACCGAACTGGCCTCGCTGGTCCCGGCAGGCTCGGTTCCTGCAAAGGCTGTCGAGGAATTGGCCGGCTATGGTTGCGTCACCCGGATGCATGTCGTTCGGTTGCTGGCACCCCAGCTCGACAATGAAGACCATAGCAAGGACGTCGATTTCAGCCCGAGCGGCATTCGCGAGCGGTGGGATGCCGGCTACAGACATACCACCGAGATGCTCGAAAATCGCCCCTGGCGTGGGGATTTCGATCCTCTCGAAGGATTCATCCTTCACGAAGCGATGGGCGGAAAGCTCGTTGATGTAGCGGCTGTCTAACGCAGGAAACTCCGCAACGCCTCCAACGCCTGCCGATGCACCGCATCGGTATGGAGGTTGGAGGCCAGCGGGTGTGATCCAAAGCGGACCAAAATGAGGCCGGTTTCAGTTTCGATATGCACACGCTGGCCATAGACGCCGAGCGCCGAAATGCTCCCGTTCCCATCATGCGACACCCACCACTGGCTGCGGTAGGATCCGCCGCCGCGTTCGGCATGGCGAGACTGTGAAAGCAGCGCGCGATCGCCGCCTCCGATGATACTCTGGCGCGCCATCGGCGGTACGGGGCTGTCACTATCCAATATCAGCAGCGCCAACCGAGCCAAATCGCGTGCGGTTGCGTTAAGGCCACTGGCGGCAATTTCATGGCCAGCCGTGTCGACAAGGAAGTAGCCATCATCTTGGCATCCAGCGGGTTGCCACAGCAGTTCGGTGAACAGGTCAGCAAGGCGTCGGTTCGTCGCACGTTCGATCACCCAGCCCAGCGCGTCTGCCACAGGTGTCCAATAGGAAAAGGCCACGCCGGGTTCCGCATCGCGATTGACAAGCCTGGCGAGAGTTTCGCGGGCGCCGCCTTTTGCCTGGGATGGCGTCCAGTAGCTTGCCGAATAGCGATGCACATCGGCATCCGGATTGGAATAGTCCTCATCGAAAGCGACGCCGTCCGTCATGTCCATCACGTCACGGACCGTGGCCGAAGCAAACCCGCTTTCGGCAAGCTCGTCGATGTAGGTGGTGACCAGGGCTCGAGGATCAAGCTGGCCATTTGCGATCAGAATCTCGGCAATCAGTCCGACAAAGGATTTTGTGACAGAAAAACAATGATGCGGCGTTTCGGCAGTCATTCCGTTACGATAGGTTTCATAGACGATTTCGCCCTGGTGCAGCACGATCATCGCATCCGTGTAGGTCTCGGTGACGAACGTTTCCCAGTTCACACCATCAACGTCGAGTTCAGCGAGGTTGGCCAGACTTTCCGGCAAGGCGCGCGGCGCGTTGCTGCGCCGAATCGAGCGGGACGGCACGAGTTCGCGCGTATGCTGAAAGGCCCAGCGCGAGAACGGGTAAAGCCGCCAATTCTCGCGGGTCACGCGCCTGTCGACGGGTACGTCTGGCCCGGGGCCAATCCCGGCTTTGGTCCAGTCAATGGGGGGAGGCAGGCTCATTCAGTGAGAGGATAGCGTGCCACGAGAGATTTTTCACGTCTCCATCGTTCAAAAAACCGCCGGAATGATTCCGGCCTGAACCCGCGTCGGTAATTGGCAGCACCGAACCGGAAAAGGATTGAAAATTGCATGAAAAGGGTGCGCCAGGCGTCCAAAAGGCGCGTGCGCGAGTCCCAAATATGGGTCGCTTCGGCGCCTGCACCGTTATACTCGATGATCGCAAAATCCTGCCCCCGGCGAAAAGCCTCGAAATCGGCGAAGCGGACATCGAAGCGCCCAAAATGAAATTCGCTGATCTGATCGGCGATTTCATCAAACCGCTGACGCATCTCTTCGGTTATCCAGGGATTTCCGTTTCTGAAAATGGCGCCTTTGCTGTGCGAACCAGAAAAAACCAGCCTTCGCGCCAAGCCCGCCGGCTGGATATTCTCCAGCTCGTCTTCGAAGCGTTTGAAATAGAGATGCGGAATGCGCCCTGCTCGCGGATCGGCAAGAATCAGTTCACGCAGGGTTGATTGCCCATCTCCGACCACGTGCGGAAAATATTTGAGCGTCAGCGAGATGATCCTTCCCCGCCTCGCACCGGGTTCCCTGACGTAGAAAACACCAGCCTCACCTTCGACATCGACCATGCGTTGGACGATGATCTTCTCCCCGACAGGGTAGTTGGCGAGATAGCGGACCAAGTCTGCACGATCACGGATCGGGCGAACCCCGGCGCCGCGACACCCGATATCGGGCTTGGCGACGACAGGGTAGGTGAGGCCAGCCGTGCGCATCCGGCACTCCACCAATGGCAGCTGGACAGACGCATCGGACCGATCGCGTGTGACCAGGATCCATTCAGGCAAGCTTTTTTGCTCCGACACGCCCAATCGCTCGTACAGGCTGCTCTTCTCTTCCCCGACAAGGCCGCCGGCAGGAAAGTCCGGATTGGCAAGCATCGGGAGGCGGATACTGCGGTAACGGATCATCAAAACCCCAACCCAAAGCCAAACCGGAATATAGAAGAGCCAGGCGGGCCAGAATTCAAAGAATGAAACCGCGGGCTCATCGCGGCCGATTGGCGGCATGCCTGTACTCGAGACAGGGCGGTATCTCATGCAGCCTGCTTCCATGAATTGGCTTGAACGAGATGTACATTACGCAGGTGGCAAACGCTGTGGGCGAACATTTCGTGGAACAAGGCGCGTTGGACGTTGCTGCCGCCAATCTGCGCCAAATAGGGCCGAATGGCCCCCAATGCCGCTGCTGCTGCGAGATAGTCGCCACGCGCATGCGCAACCAGTCCTCGCGCCAGTCCTGATAGCTGCCCGCTCAATGAATTGAAATCCAAAGCCTCGGCGAGATGATCGGCTGCGAGATCGTATCCAGCCCGTGCAAGGGCGTAGAGATAGTGAAGATCCAGAAAGTCACTGATGCGGTCGTTCGTGCGCCTTTCAACATAAGTGACAATGTCGCCCCAGCGCCAACCGACCTTTACACCGGTCATTTCGAGCCGTGCCAGCAGGGCAATGGCGTTGATCTGATCCTGACAATGCTCCTTGCGCACGCCCCAAATCCGCTCGTCGAACATGTCGAGCGCCGCGGTGCTATCGCCAAGCTCGAGGGAAAAAAGGGCCATGTGCCACCAGTTGTGGGTC